>JAEOTN010000247.1 GCA_016839865.1 Promethearchaeota archaeon
TAAAATAAAAAAAATGAGATTAGAAATTGTAGATTTTGCTGAACTTCTCATTTAGATATTTTACGAAGTACTTCGAGTCTGGTTTGGTACCTGTAACTTTTTCAATCAATGGTATGGGATCATACATGGAACCGTGTGCGTGGATATTTTCTTTCATCCAATTCATTGCAGGTGTCAAGTTTCCAGTTGCTAATTCGTCTTTCCAATTTGGTACAGCTTTTTCCATCGCATACATAAGGTTACCATCATAGACATTGCCTAAGGCATAACTTGGGAAATACCCATGATATCCCGAATACCAGTGTGTATCTTGAAGCACACCATCTTTATCATCAGGAACATCAATTCCAAGCATATCATGGATTTTTTGATTCCATACTTGAGGGAGTTCTGCGATTGTGATTTTATCATTGAATAAATCCCGTTCCATCTCGTACCTGAGGATAACATGAAGTGAATAGGTTACTTCATCTGCATAAATACGAATGAGAGAGGGAGTGACGATGTTCACTGCACGTATAAACTCCTCTAGTGGAACATCTTTGTATCCTGTGAAAATCTCTTGCACTTGAGGATAAAAATAGGTCAGAAATTCTGGAGATTTACATAAGATATTCTCTGGGAATCGAGATTGTGACTCATGAATCCCCATACTGATGGAATCACCTACAGGGGTCCACCAATGCTCTTCTGGAAGTCCTAATTCGTAAAGCGCATGACCTGCTTCATGGATAACTGAGAACATATTTGCTTTGATAGGAGAATTCTCATCATAATGAGTAGTAATTCTCACGTCATTCCCATAACCTGTTGTGAATGGATGAGCAGTTTCGAATAAATTGGAACGATTATCAGGCATTCCTAATAATTTCCATAACACTTTAGAGAATTTCTTTTGAGATTCAACACTTGCGGGGATTTTTAAAATATCAGGATTTGGTTTAACAGAAGCATTTCGGCACTTATTCAGCACATCTACACATCCTGCTTTCAATGGTGCAAAATATTCATCAATGTCTTTTTGTGTAGCATTTTTCTCGTAAAGATCAAGCATTACATCATACTGGTGCTTATCTGGGTCATAATAAGTTGCTTGCTGACGTATCATCTCAAATAATTTCTCTAAATCTGGTTGAATCATTTTGAAATCATTCGCAGGACGTGCTTTTTTCCATAAGTTAACTGTCTTTGCTTGTTGTTTTCTAAATTCCCGAACAAAATCAGAGGGTATTTTTGTTGCACGATCATAACTACGTTGCCAAAGTTCTAAATTTCGTAGTTGTACAGTAGTTAATCCTTCCATTTTGTGACTAGATTCAAGAAGATTTTTTGTTTTTTCCGCTACGAGTCGGTCATGAATTATTGTAGAAAGTAAAGCAAGTGTTTCACCTCTTTGAGCTGCACCTTTTTCGGGCATAACTGTTTCCATATCCCAATTGAGGGCTGAAGTGCCTAACCCAAGAAGTTCTAAGTCTTTCATGTAGGTAGATAATTCTTTGTATGTATCTGTCATGATGTGATGGATTAGAACACGCAATAAAATAGGTTTACTATTTTGGATATAGTTTGCGAATTAAGTCATAAAAAGTTCAAGAAAAATTCAAGAGGATGTTAGGACGTAGTCATTTATACTTCAAACATTCAAATATAACGAAGTGGGTCCACCTATCAGCATCAAAAGCTAATTCTCGAGGATGTTGCTGAATTGATTCTGGTGTAGGACGAGGTTCTACTATCTCTGAAATTACAAATCCCGCTTCTTTCAATGCTTTGCTATATTCTTCAAATGTTCGAAGGAACTGCCAAACAGGTGAAGACCACCACTTCGATAGATGACCACCCGAATCAAAATATCGATCTGTAACCTTGAGATATCGTGACTCATTTCTCTTTGAATCACGAGGAATTTTGGGATCTATTGCACTCCCAGCTCTTCCAAAAACTGGATGCACATTTGACCATATAAATCTCCCTTCATCATTCAAAACGCGTGCAATTTCCTTAAATGCACCCTTATAGTCTAAAACATCCACCAAAACAATATTTGAAACAATTATATCAAATGAACATGAATCGAGAAACGGCATGTCAGTTATGGATGCTTCATGAAATTTACATCCCAATTTCATTTCCCTTTCTAGTTTTTTGCAATGGTGAATGAATCCTCTGGAAAAATCAACACCCACAGCATTTGCACCGTTGGATGCTAGTTGTCTAGTGAAATATCCATTTCCGCATCCAGCATCCAACACATTAAGCCCTTTAACTTCCCCTATCAACTTCCAAAGCGCAGGATCAATTATATACAGACGGTTAGGATCACTAGATTTATAGGGATCAAGGGTTTCAGTAAGTTCGATCCATTCCTGACTGTTTTCTTCCCAACTCTTTTGTGTTTGTGAGAGTTTTACAAGTTCTTCGGGCACTGCATATTGAAGAACCCCGAAATTAGGGGAGTACTTCAAATCCTTTCTAAGTAGCTTGACGCGGTTTGGTAATTTAAGTGCATCATCGAGGCTAATTTCTCCTCCTTCTCTCGTAGAATTAGGAACCCATACTGGTTCCCATGGTTCTGATATATCCAGATTGCTCTGTAATTTCTGATTTCCCAACTGCCATGGATGCAATCCTTGAAACTCTGCATATAGAATGTCATAATGATAATCCTCACAATCATCACAATAGAATTGATATGCATATGTTCGGTCCCAAAATGCAACCAGTTTCATCGTTGGTTTTGTACAATCTCCACATACTAATTTTTCTTTTGTGGGGCACCAGTAAAACCAACTAAAATGATATTCCTCACCGCAATTATCACAGGTAAATCGAGAGTGCCATGCACATCTAAACACATATTCCTCGAATGTGTAAATCCCATCTCGAATCGGATAATCATGTTGTTCTTCTACAGCATTAATCTTTTCACAATAATAACAAGGCTGAGATTCTGCTGGTTTGTAGAATCGCATGATAAGTGTAAAGTCAAAATAAAAATTAAGTGATTGGAATAAGTTTTAGTAAGTTTCTTTTGGTACCATTTTTTTTGTGTTGATTCAATTGATGATGTCTGATTTCTCACTTAAAAAAAACTAAATATTCATTATAATAAGGAGAAGTACTATGGGGCTTAATCATACGCTTTTGCTGACAAGATCCGATTTAGAGTCTCTCATGACCATTCAAGACATGATCTTAATTATTGAGGATGCTTTCAAGAACTATGGGGAAGGAAAATCATTTGGAATGGATATGGTGCATGGGGAAACTCCTTCAGAATTAGAATTTCATATAAAGGTTGGTGGTATTACTCTTGGCAAAAGAAAATACTACGGATTAAAAATTAACGCAAGTAATTTTATGAATTTAGAGAAATATGGGATTCCCAACATAATTGGAGCAATTTTACTTTTTGATGGAACCACTGGATTTCCTCTTGCTATAGTCGATTCTATTTTGCCTACAATTTTGCGAACAGGCGCTGGAACGGCTGTTGCAATGAAATATTTAGCCCGTTCAGATTCAAAAATCGCAACCATATGTGGATGCGGAGTCCAAGGGCGAATCCAATTACGTGCAGTAATGGAAGTTCTACCTTTAAAGAAGGTTTTTGCTTATGATATAAATATTCAAAAATCTCTGGATTATGCAAAAGAAATGTCAAATGAATTAGGAATTGAAGTTATTTCATTGAGCGATCTAAAAGAGGGAACTCTTCAGTCAGATATTATTATTACTTGTACACCAACGCAGACTCCTTATTTAAGAAAGGAATTTGTTAAATCAGGAACAACAATCGGAGCAATTGGAGCAGATAGTCCAGATAAACAAGAATTAGAATCAAAATTACTCAAAGGAAATAAAATAATAGTCGATATCCTCAAGCAGTGCATTATAGCAGGAGAACTCCACCACGCTTTAGAAGAAAACTTAATGACACAAGAAGATGTTCATAGCGAACTTGGCAATGTTATAACAGGTCAAAAACCCGGAAGAGAAAATGATGAAGAAATAATAATATACGATGCGACTGGTACTGCTATACAAGATACTGCATCTGTAGCTATCTGCTACCTTAAAGCTATTGAAAATGGATTAGGAACTAAAATTCGACTAAACCAATAACCCAACATGATCATTCATTATTTCTCCAAGAAGTTCCGATTACAAAGTCTGCATATTTTGCAATTTTTTTTACATATTTCTGATATTGTTTGTCATCATGTTTCATATTTATTTGATCTCGCAATTTTTCCAACCGAATATAACGGCTTTTTTCAGTTTCATCAACAATTTCATGTTGAAACACTGGTAGTAAACCAAATGACTTGATATATGTTTTTCCCTCCTCATTCAGAGTGCCTTTGGCTATCTGTATCTGAGAAATCATACTGAGAACAATGTGGGGATTTGATTTATTAGCAGACAGATTCCCTAAACTATACACAATTGGTACAATTCGGTTAAGATCTCGTTCCGTTTGGTAGAACTCATAAGGTTGAATGCAATGAGTATGATGGCATAGAATGATGTCCGCACCGATCTCAGCTAAGTGATGGGCAATTCTCACCTGCCGAGGATTTGGGAAAAATTCATACTCAATACCCCAGTGAAGAGAAAGAACAACCAGATCACACCCTTTAGTTTTTAGGTTTCGTATTTGCGTTTCTATTAGACTCAGATCTGGTTCTACTTTGGGATCATGAAACTTAATGTAATTTACTGCATATGGCATCCCATCTGGCATTTTATGAAGATTTAAACTATAGGTGAATCCCACAAATCCAAATTTAATACCATTTTTTTCAACTAATAAACCAGTTTTTTGTGCTTTTGCAGTTTTATTGGTTCCAAAATGGAGAATTCCATCATCTTCAAGTTTTTTTGTAGTTGTTTCCCATCCATCTTTCCCCCGATCCATAATGTGATTGTTTGGTAGCGCAAAAATGGTAAATTTTTTGTTTCCATGACCCTTCAATGCCTCATAATCTTCTAATGTAGCATTTATCTTCGGCATGGTTTTATGGCTATAAGTGGTTTGTTCAATTCCTTCTGAGGTTAGAGTGGATTCCAAATTCGCTACAGAAATATCATTATCAAAGATGTCTTTTTCAACATTCACGTAAAACTTGTCTTTGGACACTCCTATGAAATCATTTTTCATTAAATCCCCCGAGAATGACATAGATGCAACCCTATTAGACATGAATCCTTTTGGGAGAAATTCTCGAAGTTTTTCATGCTGTTTTTTAAAATGTGCTTCCAATCCTGATCCTTTTTGAGCATGGGTTCCAGGACGCATAGATCTCATGACATTATAAACACCAACTGTGACCGTTTCAATTTCCGGGTCGTGAATCAATGGATATTTAAACCGGTTGAATAAACGGTAAAAAAATATCAATAAATACAGCACTAATTTCAAATACCACGGTATAGAAAGCCGTGTGCGTAAATCTTTCGGAGTTTTATTTTCCATTTTAAATCCTCGAGTTGACATAATTGATATGGATGAAGTTATTAAGAAGTTATAATCCTCGTGGTTTCTTCAAGGGAAGATACTTAACTTTAGGTATTGTTTTAAATTCGGGATTACGAGCATATAATTCTGGTTCTCGCTCTTGCACTGCAGTTATTTTTATTAAAGATTCTAAATCTCCGAAATAAATTGCTTGTCCTTCACAACATAATACACAGAACGGCTCTAATCCTTGATCGATTCGGTGGGAACATAAATTGCATTTTTCTACAACATCTCCTTTTGAGTTGAATTTAATTACCCCATAAGGACATGTTGAGATGCAGGTTTGACATCCATTACAAATTTCACGATCTAATACAATAATCCCATCTTCCCGTTGAGTTATCGCATTATAGTCACATGCTTCTATACAAGGTGCTTCTTCACAGTGATTACACGTATGAGGTCGAAATTCCATTCGAAGATTTCCTTGGATATATGATCCTGAAGGGGTATCTTTATCTATCGTTTTCAGAGTTTTTACTTGAATAGTATTGGTTACAAATCCATTCTCAATTTTGCAAGCGACGGTACAAGCTTCACACCCTATACATCTTTCTAGATTAAAGATTAAACCCAATTTTTTCGTCATTTAGTTTCCCTCCTTGTATTTTCGCACTTCCACATATACGCTATTCATGTGCATGTTTGGTTCATAGATCTTATCTTGTACTGGGTTCACGATATCATGAGTAACGAAATTCACTCCACCTTCTTTGAAATCTTTGAGCCACCATCCTTCTGAAAGGTCAACAACCTTGGGACAAATACCTTCGTTATATCTTAACTTCAGTACAGCATTCCCTTGGTTATTGTACATCTCGACTATTTCATTGTTTTTCAACCCTCTTGATTCTGCGTCGCTTGGATGCATATTCAAAAGGGGTTCGGGATGTATTTTCAGCAGAGATTCTACATTCCCAAACATACTGTGAGTTCTAAAGCGTGTATGTCCTTGGATGAATGTTAATGGAAATCCTTCTGAAATCTCTTTGATGAGTGGTTCCCGAGGGTCTTTATAATACGGAAGTTCTTCACCCGCTTCAATTAGGTAATCTAAGTCGCTATAGATCTCGATTTTTTTACTGGGAGTTCTCATTGGAAATGTCATTGTCTCCATAGATTCTGGAATTGGATTTAATAGCTGAAAGCATCCATTCTTAATGATGGATTCTCTTGTAATCCCATCCATAGACATATGGTCTGTATTTAGGAGTAAATCAATCATTCCATCTTCTCCACCTTGGAAATACTCTCCGAATCCAAAACGTTCAGCCACTAAACTGACAATATCAACGTCAGATTTGGATTCATATAGCGGTTCTATTAGTTTTTGCTGTATTTGAACGTAAGGATACCAGTGAGGGATGAAATCACTGAATTCTAAGATGCTAGTAATTGGTAGAACGAGATCTGACCATTTTGCAGTATCAGTCATAAAAAGATCTGTGGTGACAATAAACTCAAGGTTCTCTTCTAAGAATAGTTCTTCAGTTACTTTCCTAGTATTGGCTACTTGATTCACGAAATTTGTCAAAGCAAACCATACTGCTTTGATTGGAAACGGTTTACCATCTGTTATAGCAGCATACATATTCAGAATGCCAAGTCGATGATACGATCCTTCCCCTGGTCGTGCATCAAGGAATGGATCCCAATTCAATGTTGGAAAGTTACGACCTTTTCCTACTTCAGCTCTTACGCTTCCCACCATAGCAGCAACTGTACCCATTCCTCTGAGGCTTGTGTGACCATGGAATGTTCGGGTGAATCCCATATTAATGCAGAAAGAGGCATCTCGTGCTTTTCCAATAGCATGAGCAAGTTTTTCGATAAGTTCTGCAGGTACTCCAGTAATTTCTGAACCTTTCTCAAGAGTATATTCTTCTGCAAGATCCATAAGTAATTGTAGTGCTGTTTTACATTCAATACTATTTACGATGTAGGAACCTGTTAAAGCAGCACCCTTCATATTTCCACGTAGGATTTTGTGTTCCTTTGTCTCCTCATTGATGATTATATATCGGTCTGCTTTCGATTTTTTGTCAGTAATATCTTTTCCTCTAAGGAATTTCTTTGTGTCCAAACGGACAAGATAGGGTCCATTCGTATATTTACGGATGAATTCGTCCTTTTGGTAATGATTTTTAAAGATAACATTGAGTAAACTAAGCGCAAGAGCAGGATCTGTTCCTGGTCGTAATCCAAGATACGCATCAGATTTGGAAGCGGTTACAGTAAAACGTGGATCAATAGTTACAACTTTTGCTCCGCTTCGTTCTTTGATATCCATAATGGGACGCATCCATCTTAATGGAGCAGCTTCACCTGGATTACAACCCCATACAACGATTAAATCTGGATCAGGAGGTTCGATCAGTCTATGCATTAATTGGCCATATGGAATTTGAGAACCAAAGATTACACGAGAGCCACAAGGTAACCCAGAATCCCCATAACCCCACGCTGACACCCGAGTAGCTTTTAGTAAGCTCGCTAAACGAAGATAAACACCGAATTTAGTAGAACCTGCACCAACACCGCCTGAAACAAATCCAAGAGGTTGATAAGAACCATATTTTTCATTAATTGCTATGAAGTTCTTCTCGATGATATCTAAAGCTTCCTCCCAACTTATTTCTTCAAATTTACCTTCTCCTCGTTTTCCCACTCGTTTTAAAGGTTTTTTAAGACGATCGGGATGATAGGTGAAATTCAGTTGGGAAAGACCCCTTAAGCATATACGTCTCTCGCTGGGAGTAGTGTATTCCCTAGGTTCTATTTTAACGGCCCGGTCGGTATTTTCATCTACATGAACCAGCCATCCACATGCTTCAATTCCACAATGCATTGGGCAAGTGGTTTTGATTTTCTTTATCTTGGGTTCCTCAACCATAAACTCTCATTCCATAATCTTGTATATTATCTTTTTTGATCAACACGAATCTTTATATTGTTTTTGCGTGAATCTATATATCACTATATAGATGATAGAACAAGCTGATATAATATGGATATGCAAAAATGGATTGATGAGCATTCCCAACCCGCTATCGATATGAGCGATAAGATTTGGGAATATGCAGAAACTAAATGGAAAGAAGAGAAGTCTGCAGCCCTCATCATAAATAAGCTCAAAGAATATGGATTTACTGTTACAGAAAACATTGCAGGGATTCCTACTGCATTTATTGGAGAGTATGGTGCAGGATCACCAATAATTGGAATTATGGGAGAATACGATGCTCTACCAGGATTATCTCAAAAATCAGTTGCTCATAAAGAACCCGTAATTGAAGGAGCACCCGGTCATGGTTGTGGTCATAATCTTCTTGGAGTTGGATCTCTATATGGCTGTTTAGCCTTAAAACAAGCAATAGATGCTAAAGATATTCAAGCAACTATACGATTCTATGGTTGCCCCGCTGAAGAAGGAGGAAGTGCTAAGGTATACATGGTCAAAGATGGAGCTTTCAAAGATGTGGATATAGCCCTTACATGGCATCCTGAAGCAATCAACATGGTGAATGTGCAAAATTCTGAAGCAACAATTAAATCTCTGTTTAAGTTCCATGGGACGAGTGCACACGCTGCTAGCGATCCTCATAGGGGAAGAAGTGCACTAGATGCAGTTGAAATTTTTCATGTTGGTGCGAATTACCTTCGTGAACACATCACAAACAAAGGAAAAATGCATTATATAATCACGAAAGGTGGAGATGCACCAAATATTGTTCCAGAATACGCAGAATCATATTTTTATATGCGTGCACCAAGTATTCGTCAAGTTCTTGAAATCTATGAACGACTGAAGACCGTTGCTAAAGGAGCAGCAATTATGACTGAAACTACGGTTGAGATTGAACAAGTAGGAGGCTGTTCGAATTATTTATCCAATTCAGTAGTTGAGGAAGTATTGCAAAAAACTATGGAGAAGGTGGGTCCACCAAAATTTGATGAACAAGATATCGTACTCGCTAAACATTTTGATGAAACCGTTCCAGTTAAATTTCTAGATGCAATAAAGGCAATTATACCTCCAGAATTCCTTCCACTAGCAGCAGCGTTTGAAGGAAAAGTTCTTTGTCATGTCAATTTACCAATTTTTGGTAGAGATATCACTATACCAGGTAGTACAGATGTTGCAGATGTTTGCTGGGTGGTTCCAACAGGGGAATTCAAGGAGGCTTGTTATTCTATAAGCACTCCAGGTCATAGCTGGCAACGCACTGCGCAAAATAAAACATCTATTGCTTATAAAGGAATGATTAATGCAGCTAAAATTTTGGCTGAAGCTTCAGTTGAATTCATTAAAAATCCAGAACTGATTGCTAATGCTAAAAAAGAGCTTCAAACGAAATTGGAGAAGAATCCATATATTTCACCTTTGGAACCGGATGCGAAGGTTCCATTTCATATTAAATAAAATAAATTGGAGTAAAAAAAAATGGAAACTCAAACTTTGACAAGAAAAGGAAAATGGAAGCGCTTCTGGGTCCATCAAAGTTATGGATTAGGAGGCTTTCTGGATAACTTTACCGTATCTGCATTTAGTGTACGTGTTTATCACTTTTATGAGGATGTATTAAATGTCCCAGGTGAATTCGTTGCTTTAGCTGTGATATTGTATGGGATATTTAATATGTTAAACGATCCCTTTGCGGGTTGGCTTTCAGACCGCCCCTATAAGTGGATCAAACGGATAGGACGTCGTTTTCCGTGGTATGTGGGTGCTTCTATACCATTTGCGTTATCTTATTTGCTAATATTCACAGTTCCTACATCAGAAGCACTAGGAATGTTTTTCTGGTTACTATTTACTATTTGTTTATTTGACCTTCTGTTTTCGTTCTGGCAACTTAACTGGCTAGCCTTATTTCCAGTAAAATTCAGAACACAGGAAGAAAGAACACGTGTTGGAGCATCAACAACAATTTGGGGAATAGTTGGAACTGTTCTGGGAATTCTTGTTCCGCCAATGATAGTAGGAGATTACGAAAATATCCCCGGGTTCATTAATCAGGCAATTTTTGTAGCAGGTGTTGCAGTTGTGATTGCGGTACTAATCATTCCAGGGATGCGAGAAAACGATCTACTTAAGCAGCGATCGTGGGATTTAGCTCAACAGGATCAAACATTGAAAAAAGAGGGGAAGAAACAGACCTATTGGAAGTCACTACTATTCTCTATTAAACAAAAGAATTTCATGACGTACATTACAATATATCTAGGACATATGGTCATGACTGCTCTTATGTTAGGATCTTTGCCGTTTTGGATACGGTACGTCTTGGGATCACTTGAAGCAGATTTTGAAATTTACCTCTCAGCAGCATTATTAATTGGTGTGATTTTATCTACTCCATTCTGGTCTTGGTTAGGAAGAAAGAAAGGAAATCGAGTTGCTTTTATTTATGGAGGTCTAGCATCCTCTGTACTGCTGTTCTTATTTTTCTTCTTAGCAACTGATTTAATATCAGGGATGGTAATCACATTTTTACTTGGGATCAGTATCTCAGCAATGTGGTGTCTCATGTATCCAGGTCTCTCAGATGTTCTTGATGAGATTGCTGTACTGACTGGAAAAAGGGATGAAGGCATATTCACTGGGATAAGAACTTTCTTTGGGAGATTTGCCATTGTCATTCAAGCTATAGCTATTGGTGTTGTTCACTGGGTGACAAATTTCGATATAAATCCATTCACTAATGCAGCCAAATGGGGAATTAGGGTGCATATGTCCCTAGTTCCAGCGATATTCTATTTGTTAGGTACCCTTCTTATGATCCTTGTTAACGATCTAAACAAAAAGAAAATGGAAGTTATCAAAACAGAACTCGTAAAACTATCCTTATAATTTATTCTTTTATTATTTTGATATAATTTTGATATTGCTTACTTGCGAAAAATTGCTGGTGTAATCTATAGAAGAGTTGTACTCGTTCAAGGTCCGAGGTTTCTGGTTTCGCTATTTCTTCTAATATAATCGCGAATTCTGGATCCCGTTTTTTCAAGTCTTGTATGATTTGTTGTGGTCTCGGTTCCCATTCTTTCCGTATTCCATACCACCATGTGTATGAATTCTCTAAGAAATGCCAGTTTAATCTTTGATGCAATTGGAACCAATCACCTTGCTTTATACAATCTGCAAACTTCTTTTCATATCTGATTACTTTGTCTTGCCTTGTGATAGCGTGATTTATTGACCATGGTTCAGGTCCTTTTTCATAAAATGCATGTGCTTCATCAATGATCCGTTGTGCGTCATTTTCAGGAGTGTCGAAAACAATTTCACAAAAACGTAATTTCCAGCCAAATTCCTCAAAAGAGAAATGTGTATGGGGTGCATGGCAAGAAATATCCAAATCATAACCTTCCAGATGTGGAGAGAACTCAAATTCTTTAATTGTAAGAACTTTCATATCCCAATCACTATTTTCCTTGTAATCCCCTACACTTCTACTTCCACATAGAATTATCGCTAAAACATCAATTTCCTTTTTCAAGAAAGTTGTTATTTTGTCCATATCCTCTCTTAATGCTTCATCCATAGCAATAGGATGAAAATAAAAATAAAAAGAGTTTTGGTATAGATATACGAATTACTTTTTGGAAGTTATTTTTTGACAGATATTTTCGAATGCTTTCAATGTAGTATTAATTACTTCTTTGTCGTCGTGCATTAGAGATGTATACATCCGAATGGATTGCAATGTATTGATTCCTTCCAACATTTCCAGAATCTGATATTTCGCACCGTTTTCTCTTCGATGTAGGACTTCAGCTATAGCTTCTGGTTTTGTGAGATCAACATTGTAAAATCCAGTCATTCGAAGCTGGATGATTGATTTGAAATTATAGGTGAAGAATGGAAGGTTGTAATCCGAGAAAATTTTGTTTAGTCCAGCTACTAATTCATCTGCAACCTTTCCAGCTACTTCTATCGTGTTTGTTTTTTCAATGCACTCTATAGCTTTGTATGCAGCTGCACAAGTGAGGTTAGTCCCTGCCATGGTTCCTGCAGTAAACACTTTTCGACCAACTTCGGATTTATCATTACCTTTTCCCAAAATCATCTGCATTATGTCATCATTAGAACCAACTGCACCTGCACTAGGATACTCGTGACCAACTATTTTTCCCAAAACAGAAATGTCCGCATCAATTCCATAAAAATCTTGAGCTCCACCCATCCCTAACCTGAAACCTGTAACGACTTCATCGAATACCAGTAATATATCATTTTCAGTGCAAAGTTCTCTAACTTCCTCTAAATATCCTGGAGCTGGAGGAAATGTGCCAGAATCCCCACCACAAGCTTCGAGAATAATTGCTGCAACACCTCCATTATCCTTATTCTCTTCAATCGCCTTTTTGATGCCTTCAATATCATTTGGCATAACTCCAACAGTATTAGAATAATGCTCGGGAGGAATACCATGAGCAAACATTGGTCCAGTTCCCGGGAGATGCAATCCAGTACAGAACTGATCAAACCAACCATGATAGGACCCTTCAACTTTTATGATCTTTTTCTTATCTGTATAAAGGCGTGCAATACGTACCATGGCTAAATTTGCTTCACTACCACTTTGATAGAATCTCACCTTACTTACATTTTTAAAATTCTCACAAATCTTTTTTGCAGCAAGTAGTTCGTATTCACACATAACTCCAGTAGCGGGACCATTCTCTCTTAGCACATCAATGATATAATCGCGAACCTCAGGATAATTATGACCTAAAATACATGGACCTGATGTCATAAGATAATCAATAAACCTATTTCCATCCAGATCGTAGAGATATGGACCTTCTGCTTTATTCATAATAATCGGAAAGGGATATTGGATGGAGTTCATATGTTCAATTCCACCCGGAATATATTTTTTCATTTCTTCGAACATTATGAGAGATTTTGGATACTGAGTGTGAAATTCACCAATTGCGGGTTCTATAACACTATTAGGAATGTCAACGGGAGGACAATCACGCAAATTTCCTAAACGTTGAACTATTTCTTCAAACTTCATGGCTCATCAAAAAAAATTTTCTAATTATACAACTATTATATCCTATAGATATATATAATTTTGATATTTCCTATATAGAAAAAGGGAGTAAGAATTAATCTTCCTTTAGCATTCCTTCAACAAGATCGATAGAAATCAATGCAATATTTGATAAAACTTTGATAGATCTCCGAATTTTTTCGAGGATTGCATATACAAGTGAAAAATTAGATTCTTTTTGCTGATTTTGCATTAAAATCTTACATTTTTTATTTAATTCTGATAATAAATCTAATTGTGAATTTGCTCTCTTCACGTTTGGAACGTCTAAAGGTGTTCGCATCCCTTTAGCATTCTTATTCTCCCAATTTTTAAAAATATTCTCCATTATATCTACGAATTTTTTCCCAATATCAATTATTTGAGAATTATATTTCTCGTTTTTTGGTGCTTTGATCAGATCAATTATATTTCTTGATATCAACACTGCATAATCTGCTAAAGATTCCAAAAATAAACTAATTGCAAAATGACTCTGCGCTTCAATTAATGAGACATTTAGGCTCTGAGTCAAGGTTAAATCTTGCAGATACGTATTCATCATCCGTGTAATTGCATGATTTTTAGGATTTACTTCTTTATCTCGATCAAGCACGAATTTTGCTATCGCAACATCTCGTTTTTTCAGCGCTTGAAATGCATTTTGATGCATTGTACGAGTCATTTCCATTAACGAAGTTATAAGATCGTGAAATTTTATTCCCTCACTTGAGATCATACTCTTGAATGTCATAGAATCAGGAGTTTCCGCTCCACTTTCAATCCCCATCAAATTAGATGACATCTCTTTTATTTCTGACCGTATTTCTGAAGGGATTGTTGACTTACTATTAATGATTATATCTGTATACCCCCCAAGATAGGCGGAGTAAAACTGGCGTTTCAAATGGTTTATTTTTGAATCTTCAGCAATATGAAGGATTTTTTTGAATTCTTTTTTATCTAAATTTGAGGTTAGAAGAAGTGAACCATCAGCTAATGGAAGAAAATAGATGTCTTGCTTCTTTTTCAATCCATGTTTTTCAATCCAATCCTTTGGAAGAGTTACCACGAAAGAACTTTTCCCTGTTAATACGATTTTTCTCCGATACATTTAGATCAATTTTACTAGTTGTAAATATAGAAAAAGTAGATCATTTATAGAGTTTTACTCAAAATCACTGGTTTTCCCTCGAAGATCTATAGAAATAAGGGAATTGGTAGATTTTTTATAGATCTAGGGGAAACAATGCATATACAATTGACTAGTGGAACTGAGAACACATGTCGAAAATATTACGAATTAATCTAAGCACTCAAAAAATTATCTCTGAAGTTGTAGATCCAGATTTAGAAGACAAATATTTTGGGGGTATGGGAGTAGCAACTGCAATTTTTACAAAGGAAATTAACCCTAAAGTAAATGCGTTTGATGAAGATAATGCATTGATGTTTTCTGTTGGACCATTTGCAGGTACATCAGTACCATATTGTGGGAGACATTTTGTATTGTCAAAATCCCCACTTACGGGTTTGCTTGGAGAAGCATCCAGTGGGGGATTCTGGAATTTTGAATTCCGGAGAACCGGATATTCTCACCTATTCATTACTGGAAAGAGTGAAAAACCCGTTTATCTATACATTACAGACAACAAAGTTGAGTTTAAAGATGCTTCCAAATTGTGGGGCAAAACTACACGAGAAACTGAGAAATTTGTAAGAGAAGAACTAAAGAATAATAAAGTAAAAATCTCCTCGATCGGTCCAGCCGGAGAAAACCTTGTAAAATACGCATCCATCATGAATGAACGAGACCGAGCTGCTGGTCGCTGTGGTTTAGGAGCAGTAATGGGTAGTAAAAAACTCAAAGCTATAGCTGTTCATGGTTCGGAAAAAACTGAAGTAAAAGATCCGGACGCACTTAAAAAAGCAATAAAGGTAATGCGTCAGCTTCTTGATGAAAGTCCCATGGAAGGCGTCTACAAACAATTTGGAACTCCAGCTGGCGTTGATTCAATGATGGGGGTAGGAGATGTTCCCATAAAAAACTATTCATTATCTCGATGGTCACCTGCAAGAGAAGTAGGGGCAAATGCAATATTTGCTAACAAGGAAGTTAAAAAACATCATTGTTTTGGATGTCCGACTGGTTGTACAGGTCTACTCGAATATGAAGGAGAATGGGTACGATGGCCTGAATATGAAACTCTTGTTATGATGGGTGTAAATATCATGGTAAATGATTTGGATGTTCTTATTCGATGGAATGTTTTGATAAATGATTTGGGAATGGATACAATCTCACTTGGCGCAGTAATTGCCATGTTCCTCGAAGTAGCAAATTCTGGAAAACTACCCGTTAAGTTAGAAGAATTGGGATTTGTTCCAGATCCCGAAAAACGAGTCGTGTTCCAAACATGGGGTGGAACCCAAGTCGTAGAAGCGTTAATCAAACAAATAGCATATCGTGAAGGAGAAATAGCACATGATTTGGGTGAAGGTGTGCGAGCTTTTTGTAGAAAATATAAATTACCTGAAATTTTTGAAACCCATGTTAAGGGATTGGAAGTTCCTGCTCATGAACCACGAGCAAACAATATGACTGCTTTGGATTATTGCACAACACCAAGGGGGGCATTTCATTGCTATTTGCCAATGAATCTAAGCTCATCAATGGGATATAAAAAAGAAATTGGATTAGATTCTGCAATAAAGAGATTTGACAGCGAATCTGCACCAGAGGCGGTGATTAAAGTTCAAAACTCAAGTGAAGCATTTTCTGCTTGTGGTGGGTGTATATTTGGTTTTCAATTCATTCCTCAATTACAACCTTGGGTAGATTGTCTAAACGCTGTTACTGGAAAAAATTACTCAATCGGATCATGGATGGAAGTTGGCGAGAGATTAATAAATCTGAAACGAGCATTCAACATAGCTGCTGGTCAAACGAAGGCAGATGATATGTTGTTTAAACGATTCCATACCAAAATTCCTAGAGGTGGAACGAAAAAGAAGACCCCACCAACAGAGGAAATGCTGAAGAAATATTATAAGTTGAGAAAATGGGATGAAAATGAACCAACTTTGGAGGAGAGTGCATAAATGCCCAAAATCACCGAAATTATTGCAGATATGTTGACACAAGCAGGTCTTGATCATGTATTTGGTCTACCTGGAGGAGTTGCACCATTCTTATTTGAGGAATTCTATAAGCGTCCGATGGAATTCACTACAGTTGTTGCACGTCATGAAGGCGCTGCAGCTGTAATGGCTGATATGTATGGACGTATGACAGGTAAACCTGGTATTCTAGTTGGTCAAGGTATATGGATGGGGACAAATGGGGGATATGGGATAGTTGAATCCTTTTTTGCCGGAATTCCTTTAGTGGTAATTACGGAATATTCTGATTGGTATGGAATCAATCATCATGGACCTTATCAATCAGGTACAGGAGAATATGGGACTGCAGATTTACGGGCTTTATATGGTTCATACTGTAAATATGTGACTGAAGCAAACTCTCCAAAGGAACTACTCTATGCTATTCAGCTTGCAATCAAACATGCAACTACTGGTCGACCTGGACCTGCAGTAGTTATAGCTAAATGGAATGTAATGCTTGCTTCGGTAGATACTATGAGTGACGCTGAACCACCTTTATGGCCATTGGACGGATATTTACGAGTAAGTCGTCCTTCTATTAGTTCTAAGGATGCAGAAACTATTGCAGAGAAATTAATCGATGCAAAAAATCCTGTGATGATGTGTGGAAGAGGAACATTTGCATCTAAAGCACATAAAGAAGTCTTAGAAATTGTAGAATTGCTTGGCATGCCTGTAGCAACTAGCTATGGAGGTAAAGGAATTATTGCTGAAACGCACGATCTTGCCCTTGGAACAACAGGGGCACTAAGCCAACTTCTAGCAAATGAGAAAATTGGAGAAGCTGATGTGATTTTCGTTGTGGGTTCTGCATTAGCCCCAGATAATACAATGAATTGCAGTAGTGATTTTATTGATCCAATTCGTCAAAAAATAATCCAGATAGACATCGAACCATTGAATGCAGGTTGGACGTATCCTATTGATATCGGAGTTACATCTGACGCGAAATTAGCACTTCAAGAAATTATTCGTATTATAAAAGAGAAAAAACCCAACATTGATGTTAAAGCGAGAATCAATGATTTAGTAAAACGCAAGACAGTCCCTGAGAACGAATGGTTCCACCATAAAATGATGGATCAAGATCCAAAAGAAACACCAATCAATCCAGAGGTCGTAGTTAAAATCATAAATGAAGTCATACGCGATAACGATAAATTAGTACTAGGTGCAGGTAATAATCGTATGTGGTTTACGAAATTATTCCAAACGAAAGTTGCAGGACAATTAATTGGACCTTTTGGGGCAGCAGGAATGGGTTGGGCATCGAGTGCTGCAATGACTTCCTCCATGATTCATAAAGAGGGAAAAACTATAGCTGTCGAGGGAGATGGGTCAATGCTTATGTGTCTTTATAATTTTGAGACAATGAAGCAATATGGGTTTGATCCTATTATTGTCATTATTAACAATGGATGCTTCGGAAACGTGCGAGATTATTTATCAAGTAAAGGTAGGAAATTCTGTGATTATGAACGACCGAATTTTGCAGCCATTGCAGAAGCAATGGGGATAAAAGGAGTTAATGTGTTTGAAGCAGATGAATTACGCAAGGAATTGAAAGAAGCTCTTACTAAAGATTATCCTATAATCATTGATGTGGAGGTAAAACCTGCTTCCCATATGCGAATTCGAACTAAAAAGAAAATCAACTAATAATGGATAAATAATGGATAAACAAGAAAAAATGGCACGTGGAGCTAGAACGATAGTTCAAACCTGTGCCAAAGTGAAAGCTGGAGAATCGGTTGTAATTCTTACTGAATCTGTAATGGAATCAATTGCCAATGTAGTTGCTTCAGAAATTGTAAAGGTCGGAGCAGAACCAATCATAATTTCCATGATTCCTCGAACCTCAGATGGTCAAGAACCGCCTAAAACCGCAGCAGAAGCGATGTTCGTAAGTGATGTGTTTATTACTGCTGTGAAAACATCTATCACTCATACAAATGCGGTGAAGAAGGCGGTGAAGAATGGTTCACGTGGTATTCTCATGACTCAGTTTACTGAAGAAATTCTTATGGGTGGGGGAATCGAAGCAGATTTTGAAAGTCTTGCTCCAGTGTGTAAAAAATTTGCGAAAATCTTGGAAGATGGTGATCATGTGCATCTCTCTACTAAAAATGGAACTGATCTAACATATTCTGCAAAGGGAAGAAGAGGAAATGCATTATATGGTCTCGTAGAGTCAGGTCAATTTTCAACGGTACCAACGATAGAAGCAAACTGCTCCCCACTTGAAGGAACTGCCAATGGAATAATTGTTGCAGATGCAAGTATTCCATATATAGGAATTGGTGTATTGAAAGAACCGGTTAAATGTATTGTCAAAGATGGGTTTATTACTTCAATTGAAGGAGGAGAACAAGCTCAAATCCTGGTTGAAGATCTTAAAGCGAAAAATGATCCCAATGTATACAACATTGCAGAGATGGGGATTGGATTAAATCCGAAGTGTTCCTTCAGGGGTATAATGCTTGAGGATGAGGGTGTGCTAGGTTCTGTTCATATTGGAATTGGAACAAGCATTACATTAGGTGGAAATGTGAAGGCAAAATCCCATTATGATCTTATTATGAAAGATGGATCTATTGAGGTAGATGGCAAAATCATTTTAAAAGATGGTAAAATTATGGTTTAAATGAGTGTTACTCCTCTAATTTTCTTTTTATATACCGTAGCATCGCAGGTTTAAGTGTATCGAAATATTTCTGACCCATTTCTTTGCCAGATCCTCGTTGATGTGTATTCGTCTGATCTGACAATGTTTTTATTCATACTAATCACATCAATGTAAGTTGTTTTTAGTATAAAAATTTCTATATAGATCTACATAGAATCCAGAAAAAACTATAAATAGACCTTTCACCAACTAAGAATAATCATTTTATTGTCAAATAATTGAAAATGATGTGAATTTATTATGAGTGAAACCTCGTCAAAAACAGATTTTTCTCAATATGATGGTTGGGAGCGACGAAATAAATCCCACCTAACCATGGCATCCTATGCTTTCGGTTCATTTGCAGTGGAACTAGTTTCTAATAGTTTTGGAGGTCTCTATTTCTTCTTTTATGAAACAGAACTTTTGCTAGGTCCAATTTTCATCCTCGTGGCTAATGTATTATTCGCAATCTATAATGCAGTTAATGATCCATTAATAGGATTCATCTCAGAGAAAAGAAGACCATTTTGGAAGAAATGGGGAAAAAGAGGTCTTTGGACAGCTATTTCCATCCCGTTAATTTATCTTTGTTATATTGCGGTTTTCAACATACCAGTCGCTATGCAAAAACCCGGTTGCTATACGGAATATTGCCAGCCAGCTTGGTTTTACGACTATCTGATGTTTCTGTGGTTGTTTTTCATGTTATGTCTTGCAGACACGTTTTATTCCCTCTTCTACGTGCATTGGATGTCCGAATTTCCAGAAAAATTCCGAGATGACAAGACTAAGCGAAAAGCGAACGTTTGGAGATTGTATTTAGCGATTGCAGCTGTACTTGTTGGAAATCTTTTACCCCCAATGCTTTTCGATTACGATGACGTAGCTTCCTATGGATTTATGGCTTTAATTATAGGCGCAATAGCTATATTACCAAGTGCAGGTGTCATCTATGGAACACGTCAAAGTCCGCGGAGAAAAGCAATTGAATGGGAGTCAGGAGAGGAAAAACAGCAATCTCTTTGGAAATATTTCAAAATGGGGATAGGAACTAAGAGTTATGTTGCTTATTTGTGCTTTTACATCGGAAATAAGCTTTGGGATCAATTCGTTCTCGGTAACGTGAATTACTTCAATAAATATATCTTAGTTAGGTCATCTGATGATGTAACGATACTACTTGCTTTATTTATAGTAGGTCAAATAGTGTCGGTACCTGTGTGGACAATAATTTCCAAAAAGATAGGGTTCCGAAAGACTATGATCTTCGCAGGATTCGGGCAAGCTATTATGACATCACCGTTTATATTCATCCAAGATTATACCGTCTCCATGCCTTTCTTTTTCATTGCAGGTTTCGGTAATGGAGGAATGTGGACGATGCTCGCTCCAGTCTTTGCTGAAGTCCTAGATGAACTTAGTACCAAAACAGGAAAACGAGATTCTGGAGTGTTTGTAGGAATCAATATTTTCTTTGGACGATTGATGATAATTGTATTTACCGTTGTTACTCTTGGTATTCACTATTGGACTGGATTTGATGCAGATTTGGAACTTGGGCAACTACAAAATCCAGAAGCAGCATTTGGTATTCGTGCACTATTTGCATTAATTCCATCAGTCGGTTTAGCAATTTTCATTGGTCTTTTTGCATTGATATATGACATCAGAGGACAAAAGAAGATTGAGATTGAGAAAAAGAAAGCCGAATTAGGAATCTAAATATCTCTTTTTTTTTTTTTAATCCGTCCTATATTCGGGTACCTCGATTAGTAGTATATGGATCGATAATTCTACTTTTGTGACCTTTGGGAATCGAATTCACAATAACCTAATCTATTCTACTTTTTCGTTCTATAAAATCAAAGAGCATTGGTAAATAGGAAATTCCATCGGGAAATACAAGATTTAAAGAGATGAGTAGATTAAGATGACCATACTTTGTACTCTAAGTGATGGAAGGCATGGTTGACAAATTAAACTTAACAAATACATTCAAATTGTATGAAGAAGCTTTGGATCTCATCCCAGGAGCAATTTTAGGGATTCGTAGACCATATAATTTTGTGGAAGGGGAATATCCCATCTTTTTTCAGACAGCGAAAGGTTGAAAAGTAATCGATGTTGATGGTAATGAATATAATGATCATCTATGTGCCTATGGTCCCATTATTATCGGTCATCGGGAAGAAGAAATAGACAATGCGGTAATAAATCAAATAAAAGACCATGGATTTTGTTTTTCTTTGACCCAACCTGTGCAAAATAAACTAGGAAAAGTTCTAAGAAATTTAATACCTTGTGCTGAAAAAATGGTTTTACTGAAAATGGGATCAGATGCGACCACTGCTGCAGTTCGGGTTGCACGTGCTTATACGAAACGAGTGAAAATATTGAAAGCACCAACTTACGCAGGATGGCATGACTGGAGCTCAGATGTCTATGGAATCAAAGCAGGAATTCCAGAAAAAGTACGTAAAGACACAATAGAATTCGAATTTAATGACCTTGATCATGTTGAACAATTACTGAAGCAACATAAAGATGAAGTTGCAGCCGTATTAATGACACCAATTAATACACCGGGAGGAGATTTAGTAGAACTCCCAGAACCTGGTTATCTCAAAGCGATGAAAAATCTTGCACATGAATATGGTGCAGTGTTTATATTTGACGAAATTCGCACTGGATTTCGAGTGAATATTGGAGGTGCACAAAAAGAATATGGTGTGACACCTGATCTAGCATGTTTCGGTAAAGCTATGGGAAATGGATATCCGATCAGCACATTGGTTGGAAAGGCTGAAATTATGAATGTTTTAGAACATGATGTGTTCTTAAGCTCGACTTTTTTCCCAAACAGTTTATCGCAAGTTGCTTCTTTGAAAACGATAGAGTTCATGCAAAAAAATAATGTGATTAGCACCATTAAGAAACGAGGAGCCCTTCTCGAAAAAAGGATCAGAGAAAGCATTGAAACCAGTGGGGTTCCAGCAACATATTCTGGAGGAGGTTTAATGCCTTACATTACCTTCCAGCGAGATGAAAAGAAATTATATAAAGAACTTCGTGAAGAATTTTACCGCCAATTAATCCGTCGAAGAGTATTCCTCCAACCTTATCATCATGGATATATCTGCTACCGTCATACAGAAGATGATTTGAAATATACCACTGACATGATTGATGAATCTCTTAAAGAAACGAAAAAATTGATGTGATTACATGGAAAAACTCATCATCACCGCTGCAATAACCGGGGCAGAAGTGGCCAAAGAGCAGAATCCGAACGTACCTTACACAGTAGAAGAAATTGGGATTCAAGCTGAATCCGCATATAAAGCAGGTGCTAGCGTGATCCACCTCCACGTTCGATATGATGATGGTACCCCCACACAAGATAAAGAACGATTCCGAGAATGTATAACAGAAATTCGAAAACGATGTCCTGATGTGATAATTCTTCCATCAACTGGGGGAGCAGTGGGAATGACTGCAGATGAACGATTACAGCCCATTTTTCTTGATCCCACCCCGAAAATTGCGACTTTAGATTGTGGTACTGTTAATTTTGGTGGTGATGAGATATTTGTGAACACAGAAAACATGATCATGGAGTTTGCAGAAAAGTTTAATGAATTGGGAATTAAACCGGAATTGGAAATATTTGATGTAGGGATGATCGATACCGTAAAGCGGCTTTCTAAGAAAGGTTATTTCAAAGCGCCATTTCATTTCAATTTAGTTTTAGGTGTAACAGGAGGTATTGCTGCCTCAAAAGAGAATCTTATATTTCTTGTGAATTCTTTACCAGAAAGTAGTACATATACTGTTACTGCACTCGGTCGACATGAATTTCCAATGGTTTCTTTGTCTATTGCTATGGGAGGGCACGCACGAGTCGGTTTTGAGGATAATTTGTATCTTTCCAAAGGAGTGTTAGCCAAGTCTAATGGAGAGTTGGTAGAAAAAGTTGTACAGATAGCAAAAAATGTGGGTAGAAAGATTGCAAATCCTTCAGAAGCCCTAAAAATTTTGAAAATTTATTAAAATATACTACTTCTTTTGCGGAATTTCGTAATTGATTTGCCAACCGACTTTCTTTGAGTCCATGAACCTGCAGTACCATGAACCCCAAAAAGTTTTCTCAGCAGGCATGATTACTTTAATTCCACGACGATTCTTTACTTTATTCCAAATTTCGTCAAATCGTTCTTTGGAGTCAATTCCAAGCATAATGTCAACTCTACCGACTCCACGACGAATTTTTTCATCTCCGTAGCTCAAATCATCTGAAAGATAGATAGGCGCACCATCGATTTCGATATGGGCATGCATAGTGCTGCTTTCGTAGTCAAAATCTTTAGGAAATCCCCATTCCTTTCCAATATTCTTGTCGAAAGGCATGTGTGATATTAATTTTGCGTTGAAGATGGACTTATATAGCTTTATAGCCTTTTTCGCTCCACCTTTTATTATTAGATATGGTATAGTTTGTGCCATTTCATTCAACCTTATTTGATAGTTAATTAATTTTTTATGTAACTGATTGAGTTTGATTGAGTATTTATATCCTATCAAAATATTTTATGACCTATTCTTCCATACAGGAAAAATTTCATAAGTTATTGACATATTTTTAACACTACTGGGGGGGTCATACCCCCTCTATCCCCTATCTTGAAATTTGACTTAGGGATTCCTTTTTTGATAATATTCTTACATGCATTGACATCTGCATTCAGCACCATCCCACAGGTTTTACATGCATATAATCCTCGATATATTCGATTCGATTTGGAGATTACTCCACATGAGGAACAGGTTTGTGATGTATATTCCTCGGAGATACACATGACAGTGATTCCGACCATTTCTGCTTTGTATTCAATTTTTCGAATTAATTTCAAAAATGGAATTAAAACAAAGGTTTGGTTCTTCTTTTTACCTAATTTGATATTTTGCTTCCATCCTTTATTATAACCAATGACAATAGTGCCGATATTATGCGCAATACAATAGTTTATAATTATACGAGAGATTTTATGAAAGAAATCATTAATTTTATTACTACGTTTACGATGTAATCGTTGAATTCGATGCGTGTATTTACTATCATTACAAACTGTTGCCAGAGATTTATACATCGCTAATTGTTTATTGTAGAATTGATTGAGGCTTTTTACAATACCACCTTTAATAATAAGGGGAGGTTCCCCTACATTATTTGATGCAGTTATGATATTATTAATCCCTAAATCAACCCCCAAAATGTTTTCTTTTAGAATATGGGATTTTTTTATTCTTAATGAATAAATTAGGTCAATTTTGTAACGATCGTGGAATGGTACGACTCTTACTCCTTGAATGGACTTTAAATTCGTTTTGATTTTTGGAAAGTTCCTTTTCATTACTTTGTCCGTGAGGACTACGTATCCTTTCTTAACTCTGCACTGTTGGGAGGTAAAATATATGATATTTCGACCATTTTTTTTCAAATATTTCGGAAGTTTGGGTTTGCCGTGAAATTTGGAGGGAGTTTTTTTCCATTTTTTCATTGCTTGAAAGAAGCTTTTAAAGTTCCAATCTACTTGTTTTAAGACTTGTTGAGGGGGATGTGAACCACACATAGTCTTTAATTCCAGATATGTGTCATGCTCTTTAAGGAAATTCCATAAGTCTCCATATCTTAGCCAGGTTTTGGATTTAAATAAGTGCTGACGCACAACATATGTTGCAACATTAAAAAGATTTTTAGAAGCAAGGCTCATCTCATCAAGTAGAGAGCTTCTTTTAATCTGAATCTGCTGAACAAGTTGCATTACAAAATATCTGATATATGGTTATTTAAAATGAGGCTGTATAAGTTTTTTTTTTAGATATAAATGACCTTAGCGACAGATTTTTATAAAAATGGGACTGTAATAGTCAGAATAAGTAGAAACTAAAAAAAAACCGAAATTAAACCCTCTATGGATTATCTCGTGAGTCTAACATTCTTTTTTTCAATATGTTATCAGTTATTCTATCTGGCATTGCTTCTCTTAGCCAAATCCCAAATGGATTAGGAGCAATGACATATCGTGGTTTTGGATTTGCAACTGTTAAGGTCTTATATACTAATTCGGCAATTTTAATTGGAGGTAACGAGTCTTCTTTCCCTGACTCAATAGCGGATTTTCCCAATGCTTGAGCTTCTTTATTAAAAATGGATCCGTCATACAGCACGAGCAATTCTTCACCTTTCTCCCAAATCGGGGTTTTTACTCGACCTGGTTTAATGAGTACCACCTTTACATCATGGAGTAATAATTCCCTGCGTAATGAGTCGGAATATCCTTCAATCGCATATTTGGAACTAGCATATGGACCAAAAAATGGTGCTGCAAAAGAACCTGCATTAGATCCAATCATGATGATTCTACCCTTTTCTTTCAAAATAAATGGGAATACAGCTTGTGTGATACGATGAATACCAAAGAAGTTTACTTCAAATTGATCTTTCAACTCCTTCATTGTAAAATCCATCAAGGGGCCACCTTTTGCGATTCCCGCATTATTTATGATAGCAAAAAGACCAGTTTTTTTAATTTTAGTGATAAATTCATTCACGTCCTCGTCCAAGGTTACGTCCAGTTTGACTGCTGTGATATTAGGAATTTTATCCAGTTTGTCAAGATCTTTTTGTTTTCGAGCACCTGCGTATACATTAAAACCATTTTGTGACAAATATTCCGCGGTTTTTTGACCTATTCCGGAACTAGCTCCCGTTACTAAAATCCATTTTTTTGAACTCATGATCAACCCTTAATACCATGTCACAAAAATACTTTATGTCCCAGTACTAACTATATATTTAGTTTTTTTAAGGGTCAAGACTAACATATAACACACAAATTGAGATTCATTTTATGTGGATAAGATCAAAATGGAAATAGAATTTGAAGGTATAGGGGAAAATTTATGTAAAAACACCCCCATGGATGCGAGAGAATATGCCAGAAAGAAATCTCGTGCAATGACAGATAAACGGATGCCTTTAGACGAAGCAGTAAAGAAATTCGTCATTGATGGGGAATATCTTGCTATTGGGGGATTTGGGCATATCAGAATTCCAATGGGTACTATTTATGAGATCATAAGACAACACAAGAAGAATTTAACCGTTTCTGGGCACACTGCTGTACAAGACATAGATGCGCTTATGGCTGGTAAGTGTGTATCAGGTGTTGAAATTGCATATGTGGTTGGATTTGAATTGCGAGGATTATCTGGCGTACAACGACGTCAATTTGAAAGTGGGGAAATAAAAATGACTGACTATACTAATGGAACGATGTCTTATCGACTTCGAGCCGGGGTACAAGGAATTCCCTTTATTCCTGTAAATACGATTTTGGGAACGGATACTATGCGTCACTCTCCTGGCAAGGTGGTAAAATGTCCATTTACCGGAAAGAAAGTCTTATTACTCCCATCATTAAATCCAGACATCCTGATTATGCATGTACATCGTGCAGATAAATATGGCAATTGCCAAATCGATGGACATATTGTAAAAGACGATCTTCAAGCAAGAGCATCAAAGAAAATAATTGTTACTTGTGAAGAAATTGTGGATACAGAAGTTATACGAGATAATCCCCAGCAAACAGTTGTTCCATATTTCATGGTTGATGCGGTTATCGAGCAAAAATGGGGATCCCACCCAGCAAACATGCCGTATCAATACTATTTTGATAATCAATTCACAGAGGATTATCTAACTGCAGGAAGAGATAAAGATGAAACAGTTATAGAAAAATGGTTAGATGAATGGGTTTATGGTCTAGACAATTTTGACCAATATCTCAATAAATTGGGAGAAGACCGATTGAGAAAGTTAGTAGATTTAGAATTCCTGCGAGGAGATACCTAAAATGGTGGACTATACTATTAAAGAGCTAATGTGCATTGTTGCATCAAGACAATTAAAAGATAACAAGTCTGCAGCGGTTGGAACGGGTTTACCTATGGCTGCTGCAATGCTAGCACAACAAACTCAAGCTCCTAATCTCTTGATTGCATTTGAAGCAGGAGGTGTCGCACCTCAATTACCCACTCTACCGATATCAGTTGGGGATTCTCGCACTATTCACAAAGCCTTGATGGCAACCACTTTGATTGATATAATGGACATAATCGGTCGTGGTTATGTGGATTATGCTTTTTTAGGGGGAGCTCAAATCGATAAATATGGTAATTTAAACTCCACTATGATTGGGACTGACCATAGTAAACCAAAAGTTCGGTTTCCTGGATCTGGAGGTGCTAACGATTTTGCATCTATGGCGTGGGAGACAATGATAATTATGGATCGTCATAGTCCCAGAAGATTTGTGAAAAAATTGGATTTCTTAACAACCCCAGGATTTTTAGATGGACCTGGATCACGTGAAGAATGGGGTTTATTCTCAGGAACGGGTCCTTCTCGTGTTATAACTGATATTTGTCTTTTAGATTTTCACCCCGAGACAAAAGTAATGCGACTCATTAAGACTCATCCGGGAGTCACTGTTGATGATGTGATAAAAGCAACTGGATTTGAATTGGAAATCGCGGATGAAGTGGGAACTAATGATCCCCCAACTGAAGAAGAGCTCCGACTTTTGCACGAGGTTATTGATCCTAACGGAATTATATTTCCACATAAGAAGTAATTTCCTACTTCCTTTTTTCTTTTGGGGGCATCTTACCCACCTTTTTGGGATTATCTTCATTTATTTTAATCAAAACAAAGGTTTTTCTACATGTATAGGATCTTTTATCACACTATTTA
>JAEOTN010000248.1 GCA_016839865.1 Promethearchaeota archaeon
AAACTGGAGAGTTGAAGAAATATTTGATAAAACAATTATCCATGGTTACGGGGATGACCCAATACGTTTATCCGGTAATGATACCGATTTAGATGGGGTCCCAGATTGGTGGGAAGAAAAATACGGATATAACAAAACAAACTGGGAGGGCCATGCAAACATTGATGAAGATGGAGATGCTCTAAACAATTTTGAAGAATGTTACACAGATTCTTACGGGTCAAACCCATTTAAAAAAGATGTATTCCTTGAAATCGATTGGACCGACTCAAAAACACCGGATGCATCAAATAAACCACCAACAGAATATGTTGAAGAGATGATACAAAGATTTGCAGAACACAATATTACTCTCCATGTTGATTTAGGTGAATTAGACGGCGGAGAGAAAATTCAATATATTACTAACTTTAGCTTTGATGAATTGGTAGATCTCTATTGGAATTATTTTTTACATAACGATTTAAACAACCCTCGTAAAAAAATATTCCACTATGGCCTAATATGCGACATGGGGCCCGGTAGCGGTTTTGCATTTATAGGTTGGGCACATTTGAACAGTTTCTGCATCTCGGCTGATAAAATCTCAAATTCGCATCCAGAATTTGAAAGAGAATGGCTCATCACATGCGGAAGTATGCATGAAACAGGTCACACACTTGGTCTTGTTGTAGATGATTTTGGAGGAAACGATAATCATGCAGCAATGAAACCAAAATACCCTGAGTTTTATTACTATAGGAATTATAAGAGCTGTATGAACTATCGATACACGTATTATATTCTTGATTATTCAGATGGAGACAATGGAAGAGTAGATTACAATGATTGGGAAGGCATGGAATTTGATTTTTTTAAAAATACTCATTTTGAATGGCCTAAATCATAAAACTTGCTTTAGCAATGCCCAATATTTATATAGTTTCAAATATACTTTTTAATTATATTAATATGCATCTGGGGAAAAACATAAAAAAATATGCAATAGTTGGATTAGTCATATTGCTATTAAGTATCTTTAGCGGATGCATTGAAGAAAAAGAACCTGAAATAGGGGAAGAATTAAGTCTGCAAGAATTGATTAATAATGCAAAATCAGGAGAAACTGTATATCTTGAAGAAAAAACCTATTTTGAAAATATCAAAATTGATAAAGAATTAACATTAATTGGAAAAAATTCAATAATTGATGGAAATGGCTCTGAAATCGTAATTGAAATTAATCAAAATAATGTAAAAATTTCAAATTTAATTATCAGAAATTCAGGTGGAAAGTCAAACAACGCGGGAATAAAACTTAGTTCAGATAACAACTTAATTGAAAATTGTGAAATTTACAGAACCAAAACAGGAATTATCATAGATGAATCACAAGACAATGTTATTTCGAATTGTAAATTCCATACAAACGGAGAAGGGGTCTACTTTTACAGTTCATCAAAAAATATGATTAGCAATTCAGAATTTCAGCACAATGCATTTGGCATTCATCTATTCGACTCAAGTGAAATTGTAATTGAGGGTTCATACATTCATACAAATGGATTAGGAATTTACGCAAGAGATTCGGAAAAATTAGAAGTTGTTCATAGTGCAATTTCTGATAATAACCAAGATGGAGGGGGCTACTGGCTTTTTAACTGTATCGGCAGCACAATTAGCAATTGTAACATTGACCACAATGGTGCAGGAATAAAGCTAAAAAATTCTGATTTAGAAATTTCTGATTGTAATCTGCATTATAATATGTATAACACGTTTCGTATAACACATTCAGAAGATGTATTTGTATCAAACTGTGACATTAGGGATAGTTTTCGTACTGCTTTTTTTATTTAAAAAAGCAATTGTATAATCCAAAACAATAATATTGAAAATAGTCTACTTTTTGGAGTTAAGTGTGATAAAGATTCAAATTGTGATTTTAGAAATAACTGGTGGGGACATAGAACAGGACCTTCACTTACCGCCCTTGGAAAAGGAGATAAAATTTCTTTTAAAATAAAGGGTTTGAAGGTTTATCCATGGAGTAAACGACAAATAGAAAACATAGGCTCTAATTGGTTAACAAATGATGCCTTCACAAAGTCTACATATACACCTGAAAGATTTGAACAGATTAAATTCGATGAAAAAGATACTGATTCTGATGGGATACCTGATTCATGGGAAGAAAAATATGGATATGATAAAAATAGATGGGATGACCATGCAAATCTTGACCCAGATGATGATGCTTTAAACAATTTTGAAGAATGTTACACAGATAAATATGGCTCAGATCCATTTTATAAGGACATATTCATCGAAGTTGATTGGTTGCAAAGTCAAGATTCTGGTTCTTCAAATAAATTACCACAGGAATATATCAACGAAGCAGTCTCAATTTTTAAAAAACATGAAATAAATCTACATATAGACGTAGGAAGCTTAGGCGGAGGACAAGAAATTCCTACAAAATCTTCCCCAACATTTGCAGATCTCAGAGATTTATACTGGGATTATTTTTTAGAAAATAATTTAGATAATCCTAGAAAAGGAATCTTTCATTATGCATTAATTATGAATGATAATGATGAAACCTATGGAGGATTTGTATTTGTTGGATGGGACCATTTGGATTCTACGGGAGTGTGCATTCAAAGATTGCAAGAAAAACACAAAAAATCAGATAAAGGCTTCTTAATTATTTCTGGAATAATCCATGAACTAGGTCATCAAATGGGTTTGATTATCGATGATTTTGATGGAATTGACAATGACGAAACGCCAAAAATCATCACAGAACAAGCATGGAAATACAGAAACTATAAAAGTATTATGAACTATCGATATGTATATAAGATATTGGATTACTCAGATGGAACGCATGGAAAAGGTGACTTTGACGACTGGGGCAATCTAGATTTTAGTTTTTTCAAAAACACACATTTTGAATGGCCTAAAAACTAATCTTCCTTCCATTTTGTTAAAACAAGTCCTGCTAAAAAGAAAACTACTGCAAAAATTAAGACTACCACACTATGAAATATTGCATCGTCACTTTTTAGGTAAATCATTGCATTTCTAAATCCTTCATTTACATAGTAAAGTGGTAAGATTTTTGCAATGGTTTGCAGAAATTCAGGCATTTGCTCGAGTGGGAAAAAGGTCCCTGCAAGAAACATCATTGGGAACGTAACCGCACCACCAGCCATTCCTGCAGATTCTTCATCTTTTACAAAACGACCGATTACCATTCCCATGCCAGTGAATAAGAAACTTGTGGCAATAATAAGTACAAACATAAGTATTGAAATATGAATATTTAGACCAAATACCAGTATTCCAATAACTATTATAAGAAATGCAGAAACAAATGATAAAAACAGCTGAAATAACATTTTTGATAAAATCCACTCGGTTCTAGTAATAGGCATTGTAAGAAGTTTCCTAAGAATTCCATCTTTTCTAAACTTGGTATTTCGCTCAAGGCTTCCGTAAATACAAGTTTGCATTATTGTAAAACCAATCATTCCAGGTAAGAAGAAATCAATAAATTCAAACTCACCGCTTATTGTTTCGATATCTTCAATTTCTATTATATCCCGACCACCTGAAATGTTTTGATTTAATTCAATTACAACCGCTAATATAACGCTTCTAACGATTGAGTTTGTTTGTTGCTCACTTTGGTCAAAATAAAATTTTATGCTTGTTGTAACATTCTCATCGACATAGGATGCACCGATGGATTGTTCAAAACCTTTGGGAATAACAATCAAACGCTTGATGCCCTTGTCTTTAATATACGACAAAATATTTTCTTCTTTCACAACTTTAATATTTGTTTCAAGCACCTCGGTGTCGTTTAATATTTTAATAAATGATTCCGACATATCTGAATTATCATAATCGACAATGACCAGTTCATATTCTGCTTCTCCGACTCCAGAAAATATTGCACCGAACATTAATATTAATAAAATCGGAAACATAAGTGTCCAAAACAGAGTTGCTTTACTTCTGTAAAAAGACTGCAGGTCTGCTTTGAAGCTTGCCCAGATAATCCCTACGTTCATTAGTCTTCCTCCGACAGCTTGGCACCGGTTAAATGCAAAAATACTTCTTCAAGATTCGAGCGTCTAATGTCTAATGCATCATAATCAATTGCTTCATGACGAAGTACAGATAAAATTTCAAGGACTTTATCTTTGTATTCAATTTTAACAGAGATATCGCCATTGCCTGTTTTTTTTGCTTTAAACCCATTTTGAATTAATACATCGACAGCATCTTTGGTTTTACAGTTTTTAATATCAAGGATGCTTCCCTCACCATACTTATTAATCAGTTCTTCGACTGAACCTTCTGCGATAATATTTCCTTTATGAATAATTGCTACATGGTCCGCAAGATACTCTGCCTCCTCCATATAATGGGTCGTCAGGAAAACAGTTTGACCTCTATTTCTAAGGCCAGCAATTACATCCCAAACCTCTCTCCTTGCTTTAGGATCAAGTCCAGTTGAAGGTTCATCTAAAAAAACTATTTCAGGGTCATTTACAAGTGCAATTGCTACACCTACGCGTTGTTTAAGACCCCCAGATAAGTTCATGTAAAGTTTTTTTTCTTGCTCATGTAAATCTAGATCATCAATTATGTCATCGATACTTGCTCGGCTCTTGAACATTTTTTGAAAAAATTCAAGTGTTTCACGAACAGTCAGTCTTTCAAAGGAATGAAATTCCTGTGGAAGTACTCCAATTCTTTCCTTAACTTGATCAAAAGAAGTGCTAATGTCATTACCAAGGATTTTTACTGCTCCAGCAGTTGGTTGTCTAATCGACTCGATCATTTCAACAGTTGTGGTTTTTCCTGCGCCATTTGGCCCAAGAAAAGCAAATACTTCGCCTTTTTTAACTTTAAAAGAAATATTGTTAACCGCAACAAGATCGCCGTATTCCTTTCGTAGATCGTAAACCTCTATCGCAGTATCTTCAATAGGTGTTTTTGGAGAATATCTCTGTGATTGTTCAAATGTAATCTTTCCCTGCAATCCACATGATGGACATGTAACAGTTACAACCTGTCCATCCTTACCTAAGGCATAAATAATCTTTTTACAATTTGGGCATTGAACCTCTTTTTTAATCATAATGTATCTCTTTTAAATACGAGTGTGAATATAAAAAGTAGTATTTATTATTAAGGTATTGAGAAAAAATAATCTTATAATAACTCTTTATTAATTAATTTCATTTTTTCATCAAATGTATAAACGATAGGAACACCTGTAGGAATCTCTAGATTTGGA
>JAEOTN010000249.1 GCA_016839865.1 Promethearchaeota archaeon
GGATCATCCCCAGCTCCTGCATTATCTATTTGTTCTGTGAATCCCAATACAACTTCCATTTGATCGGGTTCAAATTGCGAACCTCCTCTGGGGGTTGGTTCTGGCTCTGGCACTGGTTCGGATGTTACAAGTTCGGACTTTGAAGCATGTTGCGAATCTAAAGATTCACCGCGACCTGAAGTTTTTCCTTTAGGCGCAGATCTTCTCTTTCGGACTAGGACCACTGTAGTAACACCTAAAACAATCACACCACCACCTATCACATAATAAATTGGTGGAATTGGCGGAGCGGGAGGTGGACCAAATACGCTTTCTATCAGTGTAATATTTGCAATTCCAATAGTTACATCTGTCCCAACTTGTTTTTTTGTATATTCAAATTCCTCTCTGAGTCCTAAGCTACAATTAAGGTCAAGTGTATCATTTGAATATTGACCCGCTACTTTCCCTGATAGGCGTAGACTCCCACCAGTTGTGTCAACATCCATATCCTCATCAAAAGATGACCCATAAAAATCTGCAAAATTTTGTTCGTTTCCACCATCAACAACTGTAAAGGGTAGCAAGAATATTTGATGTAGATTCCTCCAATTCAGCGCGGGATTTGATTCATTTCCAAATGCATCATAATAATCATTTCCAGACAGGTTGAATTCAAAATAATCCTTGATATCCAGACTTCCATCAAAATCAACTTCATACCATTCTGAGATATTGCCAGAAATGCTACCATCTAAGCTAAGAGACGGAAGTTCTTTAATTATTCTCACTTCCCATAGATCTCCAATTTCAGGATCATAAAACGGTACGGGAATCATCCAATCGCCCATCCCCCACCATTCATTGACCTTCCATGTAAAATTGGATCCCGGGGTCAATTCAGGAGCAAAATATGCAGTTACAGGATCTTCTGCAGTTGCAGCATTCCCGAAAATTGGAGTTGTTGAAATGAGAACAAAAATTGAGCATACACACAATAGAACTAAACTCTTCTTCATTGATTTATTGCGATTCATAATTTCGTATCAAGGAGAATCCTTATAAGGATGAGCATTAGCCAGAGATTTAATTACCTCTAATCTCGATTTTCTTCATTCTTTTTCCGAGTTCGATTTTTTCTTTTTTGATTTCTCAACGATGGTTCCAATAAGCATTGATAGCCCCATTAATACTGCAAGAGAACCAATGGATGCGAGTAAGGACAAAATTTGGTTTGTGATAATGAGGGAATATCCCATATCACCGAATATAATGATACCACATAACACGAAAACTAAGAAATTCACTAATGGACCCTTGAACCATGTAAAATCCATATTAGCAAAGCTGAAAAATGTTTCTTTATCCTTTTTCAATGTTCGATTCCAGTAATAATTGAATGAGATAAAAAACACTACATATACGCAATATAATCCAAAATCAATATAATTCATGTTAAAGGATATATCCTCATCAATCATTTTTGTAAAAAGAAAGACTCCAAAAACCACTAAAAGTATCGTTCCATAAAAGTTGAATTGACCATTAAATCTACGAATTGCATGCATTCGTTGTTGTTCTTGAAATTTTATTTTTGTTGGATTCAATCCTAAAGGATAAATCAAGGTTTCCTTTAATTTGAGATAGCCAGAGTAATCAGAACACACTATTCGCATAGGAAAAAGTTTTACTTTATCTCCCTCATCATGATAGAAATTGAAACAGATTGAAATTCCTTTCCATAAACCCTCCCCGCATTCTATGTCAACTTCTTCAATATCCTCGTTATTTACCCATATTAGAAAATTATCAAGATGAAAAATCTCTGATATCGGAGTAATCCCATCTTCTTTCAAGTAGTTCAGGTTTAATCCCATGAAGAAGACACGATAATTCGTAACTATCTCGATTTCATTATATTCGTAATATTTCTTCTTGCCCCCCTGAAAAATTCCATAGTTTTTCTCCGTAATTTGAAAAAATTTCTTTGGAATAGCATCTGGATCGTGATACTTTGCCAATTCATCAATCCAGAGGATCTTTTTCTCGCTATACTTATTGATATGTAGAATTTCTTCGGCTTCTCGTAATTTTAAATAGGGAATTAGGTCTACTTTTAGTTGTTCAGTTTCGTCCATTTTTGGATTTACCCTCCCTTATTTTCATATATTACTATCCGAGTATAAATGCTTAACTTGTTGTGTTAGGTGATTGGTTCTTGATTTCCACCCTTATAATTAGACCAAAATCCACCCTTTGCTTTTATATTGCTGAGATCCATTGTGTGTGTATGGTACTAGAAGTAGATCCAAAAAAAATCGATTTTGGTAGTTTAAAACTCTATCCAACTGATTTCTATCCCAAGTCCATAAAATTATCTGAATCTATTAAATTCACATTGAAGAATATAGGAACATGTGCAGGAGAAATAAGTTTAGAGATAGCGGGACGGAGTAAATCATCTAAACATTTTTACATATTATATCCATCAAACCTGAAATCAGAACTAGTAATAAATCCTGGAGAAGTGATTAATTTACAAGTACAAGCAAGAACATTGGAATCTATAGGAATACAGAGGGCCAAAATAAAGATTACCGGGAATTTTTTAGGAAAAACAGTTTATGAAACAATTAATATCAAGTGCGATATAAAAAAGGCATTTCATGGCTTGAAATAAAAATAAGAAAAAGAGGATTTTAATTTGTTAGAAATTGTTTTATTCTTTGTATTTTAAAGTTATATCCATATCACATGCTTTAGCACAAAGTACGCCAACTGGGCAACCCGCTAAGGTTTTATCCAATAATTCTTGGCATTTTTCTGCACCAGCAGGGCTTCTGACGGTCACTTTAGCTTCGAAGGCTGTAATAGTTGGAGCACCCTCAGGTACCATTGCCTTCATCTTAATGGAAAGGTGTTTGAGTTCTACCTTTTCACCCATTGCCTTTAAGGCATAAATTGTAATAATACAGTCTGCTAGTGCCATTACCATTAATTCTACTGCACTAGTACCTTGATCATAGCCACCCTTTGCAGGCGGTAGGTCACATACCATTCCATGTCCCCGAGTATCGGTTACCATAGTTTGATAACGCTTTATCAGAGTTGCTTCTGCTTTGAATTCACCCATAGTTTTACACATCTTGGTTTTCGATGTAGAGTTTATGTTCTACAATTAAATCATAACCGTATACTATAAAAGGATTTTGTGATATCATTACATAAAAACGGAGATAGGGAGAATTGGGTGGAGAATATGAGAAATAGCAATCCCACTGCAAAGGAGATCCAAGTTTTATTAGTTATGTTATTAGAGCTATCTAGTGCGTTCGTGCCTATTTTCAGATATCGTCAGGGCAATTTTGATTGTCTTTGAGTCTACGTTCACCTACTTCCCGTAATAAATGATATATATTGGGTGAATTACATGTCGTGTTCGAGCAGATTACTCCCTCCAACGGTAACAAATTGTCCAAATCTTTAATTGTCTCAGTTTTAGGAAAGAGTTCATGATCGCAATCCATGCATCCATATCCATATTTGAAGGTAGGATTGTTCCCAAAAACGAGATGAATAGTTTTCCCGTCAAACAATGCACGAGTAATTTTTTGATGCGCCTTGTCCAAAATGCGGTGGAAAGTTGTCTGAGAAATGTTCATGAATTTTGCACCGTCAGTTTGGGATTTATTTTCCAAATGACTTAACCGCATCGCCTCAAGTTCATCAAAAGTGAGATCTTCCCTTGGATAATCCTCACTGATAAGCCCCGCTTGGGGATTAAAGAAATGGATTAGTCCTCTCGGTTCATGCCAGATTGTTCTGTCTGTTTTTTTTCCTGGTATACTACTCAACTCCTTGTATAATTTTATTTGTGAGTTTTGTTGCAATATTATGTAATGCAATACTAGCAGGACAATCCTTATTGAATATGTATACAGGAAGACCTTTCACAATTGCTTTAGGAATAGTCATATCCATCGGGATCTCTCCTAAAATCTCGATAGAATTCTCCTTAGCATATTCGATTATTGCCTTATAACCCTCTTTCCACATATCGGCTTTATTGATGATAATTCCATGTTTTCGCCGAAGCTGTTGTAACATTTGTATCGCACGATCTGCATCATGCAAGGCGGTTGATGTGGGCTCTACGATTACGATCACATAGCCTAGATCAGTCACAGTAGCAATCACGGGACAACCCACTCCAGGAGGTCCGTCAATAAGTGCAATTTGGAGATTTTCAGTCTCAAGCGTTGAAGTAACGATCTTCTTTATTTCTGTTACCAATTTTCCGGAGGTTTGTGCACCTAAAACTGTTTCACCCCAAACAATTTGGAATCCATATTTTGTTCGTTCATGCGATATAGTTCCACTATCAATTGCATGGATTTCAAATGCGTGTTCTGGACATAATTCTTTACATGCACCGCATCCTTCACAGGCAATTGAATCCACGATTGGGGTTTGTTTCTCATTATCCCAACTTAATGAATGGAATTTGCAGAATTCCTCGGTTATGCATTTTTTGCAGTGAATACATATATCAGGTAAAAATTTGGATTTCTCTGTGGTTTGGATGGTACTTTGATGCAAAATTTCTCCGGATTTAAAGAGTAATCCGAGATTTGGAGCATCTACATCACAATCTGCAACCAGCATTTTCGTTCCTAGTTCATGGAAGATAACCCCTAAGGAAGCGCTTATCGTTGTTTTACCAACCCCTCCTTTACCACTAATCACACCAATTTTATAAACAGATTTTTCGGAAGGAGCAATCATTGATGAGAGCCCTCCTTACTTAGGACAAATTGACCAATTTTTTTGATTGCTTGTTTACTCAACGAATCAATAGTGGCGGATTCATAAAACACAAAGGGAATACCTTGTGCATAAGATTCCATAATCTGCTGATCATACGGAATAGACGCAATAGCTATCTGATCAATCGGATAATCAGTTATTGTGGAGCGATTCACGATTACATAGGAGGGTCGTTCGACAACTTCAGAAAGCTTCAAGATACGTTTTAAATCATGTTCACCAAAAGGTGTAGGTTCTGTGACGCATAAAACGTATTCGCTCTGTTTTAGGACAAATTCGACATCACAGTGCGCTCCTGGTGCGGAATCGGTGATCACATAATCATA
>JAEOTN010000250.1 GCA_016839865.1 Promethearchaeota archaeon
ATTTAGACATTTTTCATCTAATATTGGGTATATAGGTGTAAATTCTATAGTATGGACGTGTTTTTTCTCTGTAAACACATCAATAAGAATCAATCTACATTGAATTTCCTTAGTTGGATAAGTTTCTTTAAAAAATTGAGCATAAAACAATAATTGGATGATATAATTTTTTGAAGCTTCAGAATCAATGGAAAATATATCAAGCTGATTCACAGATTTTATCTCTTCAACTGTTATGATATTCCCTGTAGTTTGGATGAGATCTGTTCTACCAGTTAATTTAAATGTCCATTCTCCTACTTTTCGGTTTAATTTTACTCGGATTTCCGATTTTACGGAAGTTCGAGTATGTTTATTTTGATTTTTTATTGATTTCTGGTATTGAGAATGTATCTCAGTTCCCTTATTTGTTCGCAAATAAAACGGAAGACTAGAGCCGTTATGGCTTGATGAACTTGGGTATATTAGCTCTCTGATGGATATTTGGATGAGTTTTTTGTCGGAATCGATTTTCAATAGTTCCACACCAGAATTATAACAGTCAATTTATTACAGTAGATAAAAGGAATGAAAGCATCCAAAATATAATATGATCTAACGAGAAAGAATGAGAAGGACGCTATTCGCATCAAACATAATCAAATAAAGCTCCCGGAGGGATTTGAACCCTCGACCTGCTGATTACAAGTCAGCTGCTATAGCCGCTAAGCCACGGAAGCATAATAAGGTATAACTAGTGAGTATGAAAACACAATTTAAGCAAACTAATAATCTTTATCGAAGTGAACTTATATTGTTTAGAAACGAGTAACATTGTAGTGATTATCAATGAAGGGTCTATACTTTGATTTAAAGATGTGGAAAATAATTCTGACGAAAATACATCTTGCACCAAAATTTCTCAATTTTATTTACAAAGATAGCTGGGCTATTCCTGAACCCTTGCGAGAGAATGAAGTTTTAATCAAGACTTTGCAAGCCGGAATTTGTGGATCGGATATCCACCAGATAAAACTTGATTTTTCATATTATGCAAGTGTACTTACAAATTCTAATGATCTCAGTCCACTCGGACATGAAGTTGTCGGATTGGTAGAGAAGACTAGTGAAAATTCTAAATTCCGAAAGGGAGATCGGGTTATTCTCAATCCTTCAATTCATTGTAAATCATTGGGTATATCACCATGCCCAAGTTGTGAAAAGGGAGATAGACAACATTGTTATATACTTGTAGGCAAAAACAATTCAGATCAAAAAGAGATTGAGAAAAGATCAATTGGAATAAATAGTGGAGGATTTTCCGAATACTTCCTTGCATATGAGAATAATCTTCACAAAGTACCAGAAAATGTACCCAACCATGTCGCAGTTCTAATTGAACCATTTGCAATAGGTTTACATGCAGTATTACGTAATCCTCCTTCTGATTCCGATTCGGTTATTGTGTTTGGAGCTGGGACAATAGGATTAATGATCGTTGCAGCCATTCGAGCATTGGGGAAAAAAACGCATATTACTTGTATCGCGAGACACAAACATCAAGCTGAAGCGGCGAGGATACTTGGAGCAGATGAAATTGTATTTGATATAAAAGATAAGACCCAAATGTACAAAGCCATCGCAAAAAAACACAATTCTGTACTTGTTACGCCTTTAATGCGGAAACCCTACGCTTTTGGAGTTAATGGACCAGATATTATCTACGATTCTGTCGCTTCGGAAGCCACAATAGAAGATTCACTTCATGTTATTCGAGCAGGAGGTAAAATGGTTCTGGTAGGTATAGGAATCTCAATAACAAAACATGTTGATTGGGCGGTTCAAATTTTTAAGGAAGTTACTATCGTTGGTGCTTTCCTGCAAAGTATAAGCGAATATGGTGGAAAAATCATTCATCCTTTTGAATTTGGTCTGAAGTACATGTCAGAAAATGTAGCACTCTTTGAAAAAATTGTCACACATCGATTTCCGTTACAAAAGTATAAAGAAGCTTTCCATGCCTTCCAAAACAAAAGCAACTCTGAAGCAATCAAGGTTGTTTTTGACTATACTTAGACGCTTGTATAACAATCCACATTTTCTACTAAAAGAATAAATTAAAAATAGCGATTTTTTCTTTATAATTCATAATCACTTAAGAGATACAATGATGAAGAGAAACTGGATTCGATTTTTCATTATTTGTTTGATTTTCCTCAACTTCACTGGAGTATTAACATTTTCTCAAGGAAATCTCACAACAGGCCAAGTACCAATCAACTATGGTGAAATCCACCAGAATATTATGGAAGAAATTAATCCTGGATATAATGAAGAATGGTTTGAACAAGATATTGATATGATTTTCGTAGTTCCTGACGGATATGAAAATTCAGTGCAAAACCTATCCGATTGGAAAACTCAGAAAGGAGTTCCTAGTAAAATCATCAATAAGTCTATGTATATGCAATACGATGGTCGAGATGAGCCGGAGAAACTCCGTAATTGCATTATAGATTACTATGAGACGTATGGAATCCAGTGGGTGTTACTCGTCGGAGACACTGATTTGATTCCCACACGATATATCTATAATCCAGATACTCGAATTTTACGAGAAGAAGGCTCAAATGACCATGAGGCACTCGGTAGTGATATTTACAAACCAACAGATTATTACTATGCAGACTTAACGGGAACATGGGATATAGATGATGATGATATCTTTGGTGAGAGTTTACGTGAAAACTGGGTAGAAGAAATTGAATTTTATCCTGAAGTTAACGTTGGAAGGTTTCCAGGAAATTCCATCTCAGAAATTGAGACAATGGTAAATAAGACACTGCATTATGACAAAGTCCAATATCCTGGGGAGTGGATGAATCAGATGTTACTCGGTGCATCCATTCAAGATTGGCCAAGTTCTAGCGATTTAGATGGTGAACAGGAGGTTCGACTTGCGAATAAAATCATTGAAGAGTCGGTAGAGGGGAACATCAATTATACTTTATTGGCAGAATCCACGTTTTATGGAACCAACCTAACTCAGTCTTCTTTTCGAGAAAATCTTACCATTGGACGGTCTATTGTATTATTTGCAGGGCATGGTTCCACCAGAACGTTTAATGGCATCAACGGAGGTTCATCAACCACAATTCTTACAAAAAATGATGCTATTAATCTAGCAAATCATGAAATGCCATCATTATTTTATGCTGATGCATGCTCTACAAATATTTTTGATCAAATAGATGACTCTATGGGGGAAAACCTCATTAAAAAAGCAAGTGGAGGAGCTATCGGGTACATTGGTGCCATGCGTTTATCATTTTATTATGTTAATGATTCACAAATGACAGGAGATCTAGCGGAAATGAATCGTGGAATGACACGATTATTTTTCTCTGAGTTCTTCAATAATCACCACTACCAGCAAGGAAAAGCACTAAATGAGATGAGAATCTCGTATCTGAACTCAGAATGGCTACAAAATAATCCTCGTTTTGGTACTAGCTATAATATTCATGAAGTAGAATGGGAACGAAAGAATGTATTAACTTATACTTTGCTAGGGGACCCTGAATTAGACATCTTTACCCAAAACCCGAAAAAATTCAAAAATCAGACATTTGGGTTGATGGCGATGGAGTACGAGGGGAGTAGAATTCAAAAAACCCTATTTGATGAAGAGTTAAATCCTGTTCCCTATGCCCGAATAAGCTTCCAAGGAGATAATGATACGTACAACACATTTAATGCTGATGAATTTGGTAATATAACCATCCAATTACCACCAGGTGTTCGAGATTATAACTATACAATAACCGCCCATAACATGATTCCGCGTACGGGCGTATTACATACAATCAATGATACCATAGATCCCTACTTCACTGGTCAATATTCATATTCTCCGGGTAAGCCGACCGTGAATAGTAAAATCCGTTTTCTCATCCCAGTTGAAGATATTCACAGTTCTATCACCTGTGGAGTTATAGCATTATCCACTGATTCATTTCAAAACTATGTTCTGTATGAGTTACTTTATGATGACATTAATGAAAGAATAGATGGAATATTACCACAACTGAAAACAGGAGAATATTCCTACATTTTGTTTGCATATGATAACGGGCAGAATTTTGTTTATACAACTTGGGATAGCAGTATGATTTTTACTATCCCAGTGTCAATTGCATTTGTCTTCATCCTTATTGCTAATATTGGATTAGTTGGTTTTGTTGGATTTTTTATTTTCAAAAAGTATCGTGAAAACACATCTAGATAAAAACTGACTAAAATCTGAGGATAGAAGCAGGCGATAAGGAGATTTTTCTGCGGGAAATAAGGAAAGAATTAAAGGCTACATTTTGAAGTTTCCCACTACTTAGTGATAGCAGTACTTACATCAACCCTCAAATGCTTAATTACCGAGATCGGAACGGGATCGGATGGACCATAAGAGGTATGAACGTAGCCGATCTAGTTCAATATACCACTCGATATAAATTTTTTCATCTCAGAATACATCCATTTCCAAGCAGTTATGTCGATTTCAACATCATTGCGCTAATTGACTAACCCGAGTCTGTAATGATTGAATGCGATTTAAGAAGTCTTGAAATAATTTTCGTTGATTCTGAAATCGTTTTTTGTTACTTTCAATCCACTGTTTTAGTTCATTATGAGTATCCGAAACAATTAACCTCGCATGAGTAGCAATACTTGTGACTGAAGGAGGTTGAATAATGTTTGCAATATGTAAGATACTTTTCTGCATCAGTGTTTTTAGAGGAAGATCCTCCGATTTTGTCAGAAGTTTAGTTTCAATTTCATCAAACATCGGATTCCTCTTCTATTATCGGTTGAAAATTTTTCGCTACAGAAACCAACTCTATATCTGGAATGAGACAATCCTCTTGTAATTCTTTGACTTTGGAATTTATATGTTTCACTTTCGTTATTCCAGCTACGTCAGAAGGTCTAAGGATATCTCCTTTGAATAGTTGTTTGATTTCCTTGACATAGTCTTTCATTAAGTTTCCTGTATTAGGTGGTTTATAGTTGATTTTCTTCGGAGGTCCTCGAGGAGGTGCAGGAGGAGGAGAAGGAGTAGGGAACGACTGCCCCGAGATTGGAATATATTGAACTTGTGGCTTAGAATTCGTTAATGCTAACTTAAGCATATCCTTAAGATAAGTTTGAGTGTCTTCCATTTCTTTTTTAATTAAATTCAACTCGGATTTTAGATTCTGCAAATCTACATGATCATGTAAGAGAGATTGGATAACCATATTAAAGGTAAACCGACCATGAGATTTTTGACTCATAGTTTCTTTCATATGTTTGATAGCGTTGTAAACTTGTCCATCAACTGATACGGATTTCCGAATTAGAGATTCTTTATCAAGCCCAACCAAAGGAATATCCTTAAAAATCGATCGTAATTCACTCACGGGTTTGATTTTTGTAACTTCTTTAGTTTTCTGATCAGATGGTGTCAATTTAGTAGATTTCTTTGAATTGTTACGTTTTTTGGGTTTTGAAGATGTACCATCTTTTTTGGTTTTCGTAGTTTCACTATTCTCATCGGATTGCTCTAAGATCATCATCTGATCTACCATTATTACCCTTCTTTAATCTTCTAAAAACTATATAAACTACCGCACTGTCAGCGCGAAAACCCTAAAACCTAGATCTCCGACAATAATTGGAAATCTTCCAACGGAATGTGGGAAATAAGTCCCAAAAGTTTCTTAATCTATGAACATAATAGAGAAATTCTTAAAATTTGTTGTAATGACTCTAGAGGTACCACGTCAGGTTCATCAAAAAGTCACTAAAACAGAGAATCGGCTAGAGAATGTTAGTTTTGTTCTAATTTTCTTGATAAAACTTGTTGTGATGCATTTCGTTACAGCGGTCATCCATGAAAGTGCTCACCTCCTTACATGCATCGCATTTGGGGGAGAAGTTTCACAATCTAAGTTAGTGTTTCTTGGAATCTCTGCCACATGGGAACACATAGATGGAATTAAAGGGAGTATTGTCGCTTTAAGCGGAGCGTGCAGTGTTTCCTTGCTCTCTTTGTGTATTTATAGACCTCTATTTAAAAAATCAAAAACCCTATTTGTGAGACAATTTTTCTTAATTGGGATCGTTCAGCTTTCACAAGAGATGTTTTATTGGGTATTTGGAAGTTTTCTAGGGGGAATTCCATTTCCATGGAGGGAAACAAGTATATCAATTGATCCTGTATATCTTGCAAACTCCCTATCGATAGGTTCGTTTGTATTTGTTATTGGTATTGTTTTTCTCCCATTGTGGTTACTCACTCGAAAATTAAATAAGATCGTTATGAACGAATATGTTTCAATTGTCAAGATTCACTCGGAATGGAAAAACAAGATTATTATCAATTTCACTAAAGCCTACATTATTCTGTTCCAAATTCTGAATATTATTACCTTTGTGCTTTAACAAACTAAAAAGAACCTCATTTTTTCTTCAAAATTCGCAAATTTTTTAATTCTGGATACATACACAAGTTTGTTTAACAATGCCAGGTTCACACGGAAGTTTAACAAAAGCAGGTAAAGTACGAGGACAAACCCCACAAGTCGACAGAACAGGGGTAAACTCAAAGAAGAAAAAAATCCCACGACTAAGAAATCGAGATAATTACAAAAAGCGTATCGTCAAACTAAAGTACGCTGGACAAGCAAATTCAATGGGTGCTCAGAAACACAACCGAAAAGTGGCTGTAAAGAACCGAAGATAAGTCATTTCCTTTCTATTTCTTTCCAAACCGTGTCTCTTTCTTTCTTAGTTATATTATGAAAAATCTATTTAAGATTGGCGCATTTTTCTTTATTATCTTATGAGCAGCGACACAATGCAAATTGATACCAGTGGAATTGTTCGCCAAATAGCCTCCAAACTACAACTCAGACCTACATATATTACAAATGCGCTGAATTTAATGAAGGAAGGAGGTACTGTGCCATTTATCGCACGGTATCGTAAAGAACAAACGGGTGCAATGACAGAAAATGAATTGCGTGATATCAAGGATACTTACGAGGATTCTTATAAAAAAGAAGAACGTCGAATCCAGGTCATAAAATCCATTCAGTTGCAGGAAAAACTCACTCCTGAACTAAAAAGAAAAATACTTACAGCAAAGACTCTAACTGAAATTGAAGACTTGTACAGACCCTACAAACCTAAAAGAAAGACTCTAGCTACTAAAGCTTTAGAAAAGGGATTAGGACCTTTAGCTGAAATCATACGCGAAGAACGTGTGGAGGGGGATCGAGAAAAAATCCTCGAGGAATTCGTAGATGAAAAGAAAGGAGTAAAAGATACCAAAGAAGCGCTTAAAGGTGCTGTAGATATCATTGCGGAAGAAATAGGGAATCATGCAGATTTTCGTAAATATGTCCGAGAAATATGTTTTGACAAGTCTATGATGGCTTCAAAGGTAGTTAAAAAATATGAACACCTCTTGAAAGAAAAACAGCAAAAAGAAGAAGATGCAGACGAAGCAGTTCTCCAAGACATGATCCAGGCGAGAAAAGAAGAGAAAAAAACTGCGAAAGACGAAAAAGAAACAAAAAAAGAGATAGAGGTAACTCCCAAGAAAGAAGAGGTTGATCTTTCTTCCCACGATAATATCAAAGCTCTTATTCGCAAGCAGATGGAAGATCAGAAGAAAAAAGATGAAGAACGGAAGAAAAAGCTAAGAGAAGAAGCGCTTAGAAAACAAAAGAAGGCTTTGAAAGAAGCTGGGTATATAGATAATGTTGAAGGAGGAAAACTGGGGAAAAAAGAAGTAAATCCCTTAGTTTTTGAAATGTATTTTGAATTCGAACAAAGTAGTAAAGAAATCCCCCCTCACAGAGTCCTTGCAATGAATAGGGGGGAACAGGAGAAGATTCTTACAATTTCCTTGACTCATCCAGATGAAGAATTAATTGAGCACATTCAAAAAGCTTCAATTAAAGAAGAAAATTCCCTCTTTCATGACGATTATGTTAAAGCAGTAGAATACGGTTTCAAACGATATATTAGCAGAGCAATTGATAGGGAAATACGTTCAAATTTAACTCAAAAAGCAGAAACTCATGCAATTTCAGTTTTTGCGAGGAATTTAGAATCCTTACTCATGCAACCACCCATAAGAGGAAAACGCATAATCGGTATTGATCCTGGATATCGAACTGGATGTAAAGTTGCAATTGTAAATGAATTCGGAAATTTTATTCAAGTTCCTGAGTCGCATTCTGTAATTTATCCCACCCCTCCGAAGAGTGCGATTGCACAATCAAAAAAAATTCTTACGGAATTAATGGCACAGCACAAAGCTTACACTATAGCTATTGGTAATGGAACAGCATCCCGAGAAACTGAACTATTCATAGGAGGTTTAGGAAATATAGTTGACCGATTGGAATATGCAATCGTTTCAGAAGCAGGAGCATCGGTGTATTCTGCTTCGAAACTAGCAAATGAGGAATTTCCAAAGTTAGATGCAACGACCAGAGGAGCGATTTCGATAGCCCGTCGTTTGCAGGATCCATTAAGTGAATTAATTAAAATCGATCCTAAAAGTATCGGAGTTGGTTTGTACCAACATGATGTCAATCAAATTACCTTAAAGAAACAATTAGATGCAGTTATTGAAGACTGTGTGAACAAAGTAGGTGTGTTGGTAAACAATGCTTCCTACAAACTACTGGAGTATGTATCTGGATTAAGCTCACGTTTAGCAAAGCAGATTTTTGAGCATCGAAAAACTAAAGGCCCATTTAAAAATCGAGATGAGCTGAAAAAAGTTACAGGATTGGGAGATAAAGTTTTTGAACAGTGCGCTGGTTTCCTTAAAGTCTTGGATGGAACGAATCCAATTGATGGAACGAATATCCATCCCGAATCATATTGGGTAGTGGAAAAAATTCTGGAATTCATAGGGGAAGACTTTAACATTCTGAAGGATCCTTCGCGAAAACAAGAACTGATTAATAAAATCAAAGGCATGAAACCAAAAGAACTTATGAATTTTCTGAAACGAGATATTGGATTGCCTACACTAAAAGATATTGTGATGGGACTCATTCGACCAGATAGAGATCCACGAGATGATCTACCTCAACCAATTCTACGTAAGGACATCTTAAAGTTAGAGGACCTAGAGGAGGGTCAAATATTGAAGGGAACAGTAAGAAACGTTGTGGATTTCGGAGCATTCGTCGATATCGGAGTAAAGTATGATGGATTGGTTCATATTTCTCAAATGACGCAAAAAGATGGAGATAACCGTTATATTTCAAACCCACTTGAAGTCTTAAACGTGGGTGATATCATCGATGTTAGAATTATGAAGATCAATCTGAAAACCAGCCGAATTCAATTATCAATGAAATTAGATGATGAAGTTGAAGGACATTCTGTAAAAGGGAAAACATTTACGCAAAGTCAGATCAAAGGTGAAGCATCTTTTGGTGGAGTGGTTATGAGACAATCAAAAAAGAAGAAATAATTAATATACTCCACGAATCTGTAACAAATGACGAACCTGGCGTAACCTATCCGAATAGAATTTCATATTTTCTCTATCCCCAATTATCTTATAAGCATCAGCTAGTAATTCATAAATCTTGACTTTGAGGAATAAATCTTCAATTTTATCATCATCAATCAATTTATCTGCAACTTCAAGATAATCCCTCGCTTTATAACCACTGCTACGATCATAGAGATATAATTTACCCAGTTCAAGATGACACAATCCAAGTCGTTTTTTACTTGCTCCTTTAGTCTGAGCCCCTTTTTTCAAGTATTGAATAGCACTCGAAATTGCATTGCGTTTAATTGAATAATTTGCTTTTTCTAAGTAGTAATTCGCTATTACATTTGGAAAACGTGAACCTCTCTGCTCGATCTCCTTAAAAAGCACATTAGCTTCTCTGAATTGATCTAAGTCCACTAAAATTCTAACGATTTTAAGTTTTATGTAAAGAATCGCAGCCTGATACTTCTTTAAATCCTTGTTCGAAAGAAATCCGATTATTATTTCGAAATGCTTTTTTGATTCTTCATATCTCTTCATTTTCAAATAGATATTACCCATTTTCTCATGGACTTGAATTATGTTTTCCATAGAGATTTCCCCAGATCGACATTGATCTAGGGCATTTGTGAGATATCCAATTGCATCGGGAAATTTTTTCAAATCCGTTGCTATATCTGCAAGATAGAAGAGAACTTTTACTACCCCATTCCTTTGTTTATGCCTGTTTAGAATAACTAAGATTTTACCAAATGTCTGGATCGCTTCATTTAGTTCTCCTTTTCTTATCGACTTCTGAGCTTCTTCGGTCATAGATCCTATACTTAATTCTTCGAAGCTACTAGGGGGATTATTGAGTAATTTCAGGTTTTCTTCTGGTATATATAACTGAAATTTATTGAGTTTTTCATGAGTAAGTGCAGGAATTGGGATTGCTGACTCCCCGAGAGCACTGGAGTTTTCCATTAAGAATTTATCGAGATTTATATCATAGTATTCTTGAGAATTGATGAAATCGGAATCTAAAACAGAAATTAATGGATTGAGCGTCATTCGAGAGAATCTGATCCAACTTAATAATAGATCATACACAGAAAACGTATCTTGGAATATTAACTCGAATAACAATAAAGCATACGACTCGAAAAAACATCTAGATTGAATATGACTCCGTGCAAAATCCCGTAGATAAGTAATAAATCCTTTTTCTACCATGACGAATTCATTCTCTTCTTCATTTGCATAGAAAACACAGGATTCTTTTCGCGTAGGAGGAATTCCATCTCTAAGGGATAAAGGTCTCTTCCAACTAGGGTGTAGTCCAACTGTATCCAAAGCTTGGGTTAACTTTTGATGAAAGGATTGTTCAATATTTTGGAACATTGAATATTTATTCATCAATGAAATGCGAGTTTTGCTTATCCACTGCCGTTCAGACTCATTTGGATAACTTTCCGGCATAAAAGTAGTGAGTAATTGTAAAAACTCTTGTTGTTTTAAATGGATAGGTATTGAATGTTCTAAAGCAAGATTATTCGAAATATGGACAAGATTTTGGGCCAAAAAATTGATATCTTCAAGTACTTTATTATTAATCAGACGTGGATGGAGGAAAAATGCATTCTTAAATAAACATATCTCAAAAGGAATGTTTAGCTTAACACCGATATCCACTGGATATTTAACTTGCATAGAAATTATTTGATCTTGTTCAAATGAATATCTATATAGGTCAAATGGTGTTCCAAGACGCTTAAATCCTATATTTTCAAATAGGTCTGAGACAATATTTTTTTCTTGATGTGATAAGGGACGCATTTCTATCTCTCCTGTGTTTGATTGGTTACGTATCCAGATGTAAA
>JAEOTN010000251.1 GCA_016839865.1 Promethearchaeota archaeon
ATAATAACAAATATATAATCAATTTTGTACCGTAGACCACTTACTTTCCAATCTGGAGTAAACTTGAACTTTTCCTGATATTTTTTACATAAATCATCCAAAAGGTGTCCATTTTTTTCGGGATTTTTATCCAATGATAAAGTGAACGTATATCTGATAATTTTATTCTTACGAACAAATCTTGATGGTTTCGGAAGAGATTTATCTTTTTTACTAGCCTTTAACCTTTCTTGAATTTTTTCATATTCTATCTTAATTTGCTGTAATTCCTCTAGTTCGGCTGTCATATCTTTATGATTTTTATCATCAGGATCTTCCTGAGAAATTAAATCAGTCAATCGATCGATTTTTCGTTGATAGTAGTCAATATCAATTGTAAAGTTGACTATGTTTGACTTTAAACATTCTAGGTTTGGAATTGATGTGATATTGTTACTCTTGTGCAATATTTTTGTATAATTAAGAGAAATTTCAGTTACGATACCTTCTACATCCCGAATCATTATGTAATCTCCGACTCCATAAGGATGACTCATCATGATCCAGATCCCCGCAATGAAATTATTTATTGTTTTCACACTTGCGAAGACAATTGCTGCTGTAAGCACACCCGCTATTAACCATATTGTATTTGGAGGGACCTTAAGAAATACAATAAATATTGATGCGGATAATATAACAATTCCAATACGGATCATGAATCGAATCCCATTTAACAAATCAGGTGAGAACTTCCTCAGTTTTTTACTTCTATTCTTTATAATCACTGATATAATAAAATAGAGAAATATTAGAAATGCTTGAATACATAAATATATTAGAAGTCCTAAAATGGGAATATCCCATGCTAGAGAAGGAATTGACCATACACCTATACTGTCAAGAAAATCACTAAATCCCATTATTCCATTACCCCCTCTTCAGGTGCATACAACGCGTGAGCTAGGTCAAGCATAAATGAATCATAATTGTGGAGTATAACGAATGGAGAGAAACAATAGATGAACATTTTGAATTCCGGTCTAAAATCGAGATTCATCAATTTATATTGGGGAAGATGTTCAAAGACAGCTTGATATTTCTTACAAACATTATCAATCCGATCTCTTACTTTTTGAGGAGAAATGCTAAAATCAGTATCAAAATCAAACACGAAGCGAGTAATCTCCTCTTCAAATGCGAAATCGGTAAGATCATCTAAAATATAATGCAATTTTTTCCAATCAATTTTACCTTTACGTGCTCCTTCTGGAGTAACATTCCGTATATCAACTTGTTCAGTACGATTTAGGTGTTTTTGTCTTTTCCTTATCTCGTCAGTGAGCTTAATTGTGAAGTTTTTGATTTTAGAATCCAAAATTGTCTTATTGGGTATTTTCGTAATATTTCCGTCCATTTTCTGGATTATAGTGTAATTTAATCCGATTTCCATTACAATACCAGTAACATCGTTAATTTGTACCAAATCGTGTACTCCAAATGGGCGGGTTGTGATAAGGTAAATACCAGAGACAATTTGGTTCATTACCTCAGAACTTGCAAATCCTATAAAAGCACCACCAATTGAGGAAATTGATATAATTTCTAATGCCTGCAAATCAACGTCATATACAACAAATATGCTCAAAATAATAGCTGAAACTCCAATAATACGGATAATTACCTTTAGAATGTTAGATAAATTCGCACGTATCAGTCCTGAACGAGTTCCACGAGTTATTAGGTAAATTAGAATTCTAGAAACTAATAAAATTATAGCTAAAACAATTAAGAATATCCAAGTAGGATGCATATGTGAAATTCGATTTACTAGCTTTTAAATCTAGATCTCGATGTTTGTACTCATGGGTTAATGCACACTAAATAGATAATTTCAAATAAAATCCAAGGGAATTGTTGTGTATGTTTTCAGAAGAACGAGAAAGATGGAAAAAATTCTTTGATGTATTCCAGAAGCATTTCGGTGAAGAAGTTGGATTTGTCCCTTCAGTATACGAATCAGATGATATCGATATAGATTTCATTATGGGAGAGGAATCAGGAAAATTGTTTGGTCTTCAGGTGCTACAATTGTTCCCTGATGAAGAATATGAGGGGGACGATGATGAGGATGAAGACGAAGATGATGAAGAAGAAGTTGATGACGAGGAAGAAGAAGATGACGACGAACCTACAGGTTATGTGATAGAGTATACATTCATTATTACAGATACAAAACCTGAGGAAATTAAAGATGAAAAAATCTATGAGTTAGATTTCAACATGGAAACAGAAGGAGAGGCAGAAAAAATCCATCTCGACTTTTTTGCTAACAAAGATGATGAATTTACTGCAGTTATTGTCTTAATTAATGAAGATTTCTTCGGAGTTTTTAAGGAACATCCGGACTTCGACTTCTAGCTCCAAATTTTATTCTTTGGTTTAATTTCTAGAATTATTATTTTTCCATATAGATCCCCAATAGATCAAGAGTGGAAATCTATTATTCTCATAACATATCTATATTACCTAGGTATTGCGGAGATATAACATACGCTTCGTGAAATTCACGTTTCACGAACAATTTATGTTATAGAGATAAATTCTAAAAAAAAGAGTACATAAAAATTAACTATTTCAACGAATCGATACTTGGATATCCGTACAAGTCTTCCTGGAAAATCCATTTATCCAATTTTTTCCCTGTTTCGTCCAATTGAAAAATTCCAATACGCATGCCTTCTCCCACAAATTTCTGAGTTTTTGGGTCTTTAGAGATACGAGTTATCCATTGATAGTCCATATCCCATTTTTCTGTATTAAACCAATCTACACAAGTGACCTCGATTTCTTGAGATTTTGATTGGAGGAGTAGAATACAGAATGGATTTATCCACGGATTATAATACCATTCATACTCATGAGAATCAACATCATAATACCCATGGATAATTACATCTTCTTTGATATCAAATCCTTCAGGGAATACATAGGAATTCTTCCCCTGCGAAAGTTTATTCGGAATCGTAAATTTTATAGGATTTTTCTTAAATTCCGCATAGAATCCATAAGAAACAGTACTTAATGGATTATCCTTCGGATTGTCTTTTATCTCATCTTGTAGAACTTTTTGTGCTTTTTCCAAATCAATTGGTGCTAAATCAGCTAAATCAAAATAAGCTACAAAATACTCTCGTGTTTCTGGGTCCGATGAACAATACCATATCAAAACTTTTGAATCATTAATCAGTTTAATATAACAACCATAGTTTAAGATCAGCCATGGTGTATTATCTGTATCTACTAGCATAATTCGGCTATTATCTAACTTATTTTCCGGATCTAACAAGTAAATTCTCCATTTGAGGGATTCCCCATCAATTACGTATTTATCCGTGGATAAAACTCCTGAATATGGTGCTGGTGCTGGTTTACTCTGCAAAATATCTAAATATGGTTGAATTTTTTCCATCCTAAACTCAGTATCGTTAA
>JAEOTN010000252.1 GCA_016839865.1 Promethearchaeota archaeon
AAATTCGACTAGAATTACTTACTAGTCTTCTCTCGACATGAAAACACTGATAAATGCGAGAATTCCACCAAACAAAACGATGATTACTCCCCAGCCTAAACCGCCAAGATCCATTACACCATATTCAAATGTGAGTGGAAAGACATTTGGAACTACAACATCTCCAGTTAAGAATAGAAAGTATATTCCATAAATACCCAGTGGGGAAATTCCGAATTGACCTAAGATCAAGATTATAACTACTGCCATAGGGATTAAGCATCCAATTAATGAAGCTATTCTGAATTTTATACCCAATAACATAATTAATCCAGATATTAGGTAGATGATCAATGTAATTCCAACGATCCACGCTTGCCATGCATCAGGAGCTCCTGAAACTGCATATTGAAAAACAGCTGGAATGTTCAAAATACCACCTACTCCGTAGAGGTATGATACTCCAGGAGCAACTTCCGCTAATGTAAATAGAAATGTTCCCAAAATCGTAAGAATTGCCCCAAAAAGTGCTAAAACTTTACCTGCGTTTGCCATTTTTGTTACCTTTTTATAATGATTTAGTAATAAATCAATTCACTATCGACTCCTCTTTTAATAAAGCTTAATTTTCAATTTTTTGTAATTTTTCAACTACCTAATTTTGGGGATTGAGGGTGTATCTATTTCAATTCTTTTCAAATCTTACCCATTACCCTAGATTTTAAATTCAGTTGCGATTGTATGACTGTGTAATGAAAGCAATCATTTCAAAAGAAAAATCCACTTGGTCAGGTATTCTTCTCAACAATAAGAAATTGTACTATTCTACGTATGGTATGAAATCACGAGATGATATTATAGCTCATTTCAGGAACATAGCGAATCGTCCTATAGATGTGGAAGAAAAAACACACCCTATAATTGATGTCATTAATGGAATTGCGAATGGTACGAATTTTGATGTGCCAAAGATTGATTTCGATTTCAGTGGATTTACTGATAAGGAAATACAAGTGCTAAAGACCTTATTGAAAGAAGTTCCTGCTGGAGAAACCATTTCTTATGGAAAACTGGCTGAAAAAGCGGGATTTCCACGAGCCGCACAATTTGTAGGAAATGTAATGATGGCTAATCGCTTTGGTCCTATTATTCCATGTCATAGAGTGATTAAATCAGACGGTACTCTTGGTAAATTTGCAGGAAAAGCTAATAATCCCCGAAAAAAACAACTGCTAGATCAAGAAATGAAAGGAAAAGGGATTGAGCGCTATTTCAAATTTTAATTAAAAAAAAGATGTTTAGGAGATTAATACCCCATGTCCGCTAGTACATCTAGCAAAACGTCAGGATTGTCAGTGATAATTCCATCTGCACCAAGCTCGACTAGTCTTCGCATATCATCGGGATCATTAATAGTCCAAAAATTCACTGCCATGTTATGTTGATGAGCTTCTTGAATGAAATGCCTTCTATCCATTCGTATTGTAATTGGGCCAACGCTTTCCGCCATCGGTACATGCAAAGCAGCATGCTCTGATCGGTAAAGAAATCCAACTTTGAATTTCTGCATTAGAACAAATTTAGTGGTCTCTCCACGAGCAGTTGAAGTCATTATTTTATCTTCTGATAGCTCTCGAAATAACTCATTTACTTCATCGCTAAAAGAGGCTACAATAACGTTTTCTTCCATGTTGTAATCTTCGATAAGTTGGACCAATATTTCTGAGGCGGTTTCTCTGTTTTCTTCTCTGTTTTTTATCTCTAAGAGATATAGCATTTCAGGTTGCTTTAAAAATAAATCTTCTAATTTTTCGGGTTTTGCATCAGGATGGTCATCGTAGGGATTAGTTCCATTAGGCAAGCTAAATTTTTCCGCAAAGTCAAACTCCAACAATTCAGTGTAGTTATAGTCACGGACTGCTCCTGTTCCATTAGAAGTACGATCAATCGTGAGATCATGGCTACAAATCAGAATGTCGTCTTTGGTGAGAGCCAAATCAATTTCTAACACATCAATATCATAGTCAACAACAATGCGTTCAAATGCCAAAATGGTGCCCTCAGGATAGAGATCTTTTCCTCCTCGGTGTGCAATCACCATGGGACGCTCTCCTTTTTCAATTATCCACGGATTATCTCCTTGATATTCAAATCTGGGACCAATGTTTAAGGTAACAAATAATAGGAAAAACGATAAGACCACGATTCCGAATATCTTCAATCCATTTCTTGGTTTTCTTGCATTTTTCATAGATCTGTTTCTTTCTGTCTATGTTAATAAATGTAACGTCCCAAAAAGAAGAGTGGTCCCTCCAGCCGGATTTGCACCAGCGACATCCCGGTTACTGCAAGATATGCAAGCTGACGTGCATTCATTTCAATGTGATCATACACGCGATTTACTACAGCCGAGCACTCTACGAACTGAGTTATGGAGGGTCGGTTTTATTTCTCTTAAATGTAATGATTCGTATACACCCAAAAATAAAAATTTTATTCAATTTGAGGATTAAAGGGTTTGCCCTCAATAAATCTAAGTAAGTCGATCAATTATATTAGCAATTTTTTAGTTTAGGTTATGATTTTCCCAAGACTAATGATAAATCCGCTATGCTATCTAGCACAGTATCGGCATCCATAGAAATTGATGACTGATAAGTAGCCCCCTTCCCCGTTCGGACTAATACAGTTCTTAAACCCGCTTCTCTTCCCCCTTTAATATCAGCAAATAAGTCATCTCCCACAATGAGGGTTTCTGATGCACTCGTTCCTAATTTTTTCATAGCCATATCAAAGAATTTCACACTGGGTTTTCCAAAAACTCGGGCATCTACTTGAGCAGCGTATGCAAGGGTGTGAACAAAACTCCCAGTATCTAACAATACTTCTCCATGATTGTCAATAAAATAGCGGTTACCTTGAGTTCCAAGCAATTGGGCTCCTTGTACGATGTAATGGAATCCTCTATCTAACCGTTCTAATCTCCAGTCATCTCGGAAGTCACCTACAACTACAAAGTCAGGTATCTCATCCCCAATCGGTTCCTTGTAGTCCTCAAACTCTTTTCTAGTGTGTTTGGATAACAAGAAGTAGATTTTTTTATCTTTATGTCGCGCCAGAAACGCTTTTAAGGCAATGATGGGAGTAAAAATCTCATCTTTCAATATGTCAAATCCCATATTTACAAGTTCCCGATGGATAGTAATGGGAGTTTTACTGTCTGTATTTGTTGTAAAAAGAATTTTCAATCCCATTCTACGTAGATACAGTATAATTTTCAGTGCTCCCGGAATGGGTTTATTACCATAAACGAGTGTTCCAGCAATGTCAATCAGAACTGCCTTGATGTTGGTTCCTACCCCCATAATTCACGCCTAAATTTGTATTATTTCAAAACTTTCTAAGGAGCTAATAGTTGGCTCCCCTAATAAACCATGATCTCGCAAGTAGGATTCTAATTCTGATTTCAAGGTCTTCCATACGGAGTCAAAATCGCTTAGAAGAACATCTGGTACATTATCTATGCTCTTTGGGGAGAAAGGATATAATAACTCATCTTCTTTCTCTGTATCTGTAATTTCGGGAAGGTCTTTCAAAGAATTGACAACTTGGGGGGATTTTTCATGTATTATTTTAAATCTTTCTTCAATTTCTTCAGAAGTAAATGCAATCGCAGCACGAAAAATAGGGTTATAAGAGCTCTCGATATTCTTGAAGAGAGGAATTTTCAATGTATAATATGAAAAGGGGTAATTCCCTTCAATAAGAGAAACGTAATTTTTCAGTTTTCGTCGTTTTCCCATTGTTTCACTTTTCTGTTGCTTATTGCTTAGGTGTGATGCGATATTTGAATTCCAATCGATGCGTTGATTAGTTTCCAATAGTTGGAATAGGGATTTGTGATGGGTGATAAGCCATTCCCCCAACAGAAGCCTAAATTTACGATATAGTGCGTATTCTAGTGGAGGATAGTTATATTTTTCAATTAATTGCTGAATATGAGATTTTACGCTTGTGGCATCGATTCGAAAATAGTATAGAGAACGTATAGGAAGGTAGTTTTTTAAATATGAAATCTGTTCATGAATAATTTGAGATTTTTCAGGATTTTCGGAAAATACAATTGGGAAGATGTGCATCCCACGGCGCAGTACCATCATTGCTGAGACAAATTCAGAGACATGTCCATTAATCAGTGCAAATCCACCAGCACTTGATGGTTCTATTGGATTTCCACCCCAAATTGTATTGAAGCTTTCAGAATACACAAATATATTTTTATCTCGAATTTGAACATGGATCCATTTATCTGGCTGACTTAAATTTACTTTTAGATTCAAATCAGTACCTAATTCCTGCATTATTAGGGAACCTATTGAACTGGCAACCTCTCCGCTAGTAAATGTATGATTTCCTATTCGTCGAGCTCGAATTCCAAAGGTATTATCCCTTA
>JAEOTN010000044.1 GCA_016839865.1 Promethearchaeota archaeon
AAATGTTTGGTCTTGTTGCAGATTATTATGGAATTCGTCATCCTACGTTTTCTGTTCCTCTTTGGTTCTTCAAAATGTTACGTCCTGCAATGTGGTTAACTCGGAAATTCTTCCCAAATAATGAGTTCGTGAAATTAGTATTTTCGGAAACTGCGCTTGCTTTCTTTTCTAACAACTATGATTATGACCGGAGTAAAATAAAGGCACTGGGTTTCGAATTCTTGTATACTCCACTTCAAAGTATCCAACGGGGTCTCGAATTGATGGATCCCGAGAAGAAATTGATAAAACCATAGGAACAGGATGTCGGTCTCACCATCATAGAAAACACCCCCATACTTTTGGTTTTAACGAGACTATTGAAAATTATGGTAATTCTATCAGCGTTTAGAAGCATTATATTAGGAAACAAACTGTCGAATGGATTATATTCTGCAATGTATAGAGAAATATAATCGAACAATTTTTTTGGTCATAACAAATGCCTATAAAATCAAAAATTCTTAATATGTGGAAAAGCGTTAAACTCGTAAAAAATTGGCCCTCATTTTTATTCAATTATGTTTTTGTAAAAGGTCCACATCGTGAAATTAACATCAATCTGAGAAATAACACAAAAATACTCATTCCTCACACTCGTAATCCCATAGGAGTTTTTATTGAGGTTTACCTTAAAGAACAATATAGTCTGGATAAGTATGGTTTTTCTGAGCCTTCGGTTATTCTTGATATAGGTGGATTCATGGGAATTTCTGCCTTATTTTATGCAAATAGATATCCGGATAAAAAAATTCATGTCTATGAACCTGTACCGTTTAATTTTAATTATATTCGAAAAAATATTAACATCAACAACCTTCAAAACCGTGTTTTCCCCTATCAAGAAGCAGTTTTTGAATCAAATACGACAGAAGAACTCACTTTTACTACGGATTTAAGTGATATGGGTGGTTCTTCTTTAATTAAAGCTAGAAAAGTCCCATCAACAGCTGAGAATCCAAATGCCACAAAAATTAAAGTGAAGACTGTTGCTTTTAATGATATTTTGACTGAGTTAGATTCTGATCAAATCTTTATAAAAATGGACATTGAAGGTGCAGAGTATCCAATATTGTATAATTCCGATAAAAACCTAATCAGAAAATGTAGTAGTATGATACTTGAATATCATTTCCGTGATAAAGAAAAGCGTAATGGAGATTATCTACACAAATTTATTGAAAGCCTTGGATATCAAGTTACAATATTGCCAGATCAAGTAAATCCGAGATTGGGACTAATGATGTGTTCTCGAAAGTAAGAAAGAGATGTATAGCAAACGAAACTCCTTCAAAGAAGAAGATATTTGATTATCTACCTTATGTGCGTAGGATGTAGTATCAACCAGTATCAATCATAATTTATCTTTTTTCTTATATTGAGGAACACTACATTAAAAAATAACCAAGTTAAACTGGCTGTTATGCCACAAATTACTATTCACGCAGACCAACTCAAAGATTATGTTGGGAAAGAATTACCGAAATCGAAAACTGTACAAGTTACTCAAGAAAAAATCCAAATGTTTGCTGATGCTACTGGGGACCAGCAATGGATTCATATTGACGTTGAGAGAGCAAAACGAGAATCACCATTTAAGGGACCAATTGCTCATGGCTATTTGACACTAGCCTTGATCCCTGATCTCTCGTGGGATATCATGCAAATAACTGGTTATAAAACGGTAATAAATTACGGAATCAATAAATTACGATTCGTTGCTCCAGTTCCATCGGGTTCTAATGTATACATGAAAACAAAAATTAGTGAAATTAAAGAGATACCAAAAGGAGTTCAATGCATCTACTCTTGCTCAATTTTCGTTGAGGGTGCAGAAAAACCCGCGATGATTGCTGAAATTGTGTTTCTCCTGATGAACTAAGGAATTTTTCCTTAATTTTCAAGAATTCAAATATTCCCAAGCGATTCGAATTTTTTCTCTGTATTTTTTTACTGATTTACACGGAACGTCAAATATCATAGTGGTTCTGGATTCCTTGTCATATTTTTTCCATTCGGGCAGTTCTTCATGATTGGGGTCTCCTTTATGCGCAAAATTAATCCAGGCATCCATTATTTGTTCAGATAAGTGGTATTCAGCGGGAGTTCCTTTAAGTTGCATAATTTCAATCATATCTCTAGAGGTTATATCTCCAAAAACAAATAATAACTCAAACACATGAGGTGTAGCATGCATATTCGGAGGTTTGTAATCAAGCGTATAAACATATGTATCATTCAATGTGCTGTGTAATTCTGCTTGTTTAATTGTTCTAATCCAGAATGAAACATCTGTTAGCAAAGCATCATATTCAATATTTTTTGGATAGTTTAAATCTTTATAATGTTCCTTGTAGACATCTAATAATCTCTTAATTTGAGATTTTGTAAATCCAGATTCTTTCCTTATTCCATTCACAATTAGATATTTTGCAACTAGTTGTTTGAATTTTGAATTCAAGACTCCACTGGTTAAAAATGGAAGTTCCTCAGCATTTGTGCCAATTATAAGTGGTATATCCTTAGAATGCCCCGTTTTCCAAGCTCCTTTAACATTTAATGGAATTGTATTTCCATCGGGAAACGGAAAGAATAAGCGATCGGTAAGAGATTTCTTTTTGGTTAGTTTTCTCATAGCTGATCTCAATTGCTCAATGGGTGTATCTCGCAATTTTTTAATTTCAAGAGGGCTAATGTGAAGGAATTTAAGTAGTTTGAGGGTAGTTTCACGAGAATATTCTCCATCTTTCTCAGGATATTCAAGATCTAGAGCACCACTTTGACATATTGCTTTCTGGAACAATCCTAATGATTTAGGTGCTAGCATTAATAATAATACAGAAAGAGAACCAGCGCTCTCTCCAAAAATTGTAATATTTTCCGGATCACCTCCATAATCACTAATATTCGCTTTAATCCACTTTAAGGCACATATCTGATCTTGAATACCAAGGTTTGGTGATATTCCCTCAAGGTTGAGGAATCCCAGCATTCCCAATCGATATTGTATATTAATTATTACAACATTCCCTCTTTTTGTCAATTTTCCACCATGGTTTCGTGGTCGTGAAGCAGATCCTATCATAAATGCACCACCATGAATGAATACCATTACAGGACGCTTTGTATTATCTGCATTTGGAGTCCATATATTTAGACGTAGGCAATCTTCACTCTCTTTTAGTAAAATAGGTGGATTATCATCATTACCTTGTGGTGCCATGGGACCGACTGTGGTTGCATCAAAAGGTGGTTGCCAATCCTGAATAAGGACGGGAGGTCGATATCTCAAGTCATTTATAGGAGCTTTTGCATATCTTATTCCTAAAAATTCTTGCAGATCTTCATTTTGATTACCGATCACTTCACCTAATCGAGTTTTAATCGTAATTTTCATGATTATATCAAACCAATACGGGTACCAACAATAATGTTTATAGAAATTTAAAAATAAAAAATAGGATATTTATGTTGTAGAAGGTGTTGATTCTGAACCACGCTGGATTGCAGCTAAGCTTTCTTGTTTTTCTGCATGGATCCTTTGAATATCTGCTTCCATTTTAGCTAATTTTTCTCCAAATAGAGGGTAAAAGATCATGAATATTAATCCAACCAACATAAAACCTATAGGGAGTAAAAGCATTATCGTTCGAATTCCATTCAGTGCTGATACAGGTTGCACTGGACTATCTGGTATATAATTCGTTGCGGTTAAAACAGCAGTCACAATTATTGTACCTACACTATCTCCAGGTTTTGTAATGAGCGCGTTAACTCCTAAGAAAGTAGTTTCTCGTCTAACACCATATTTAACTTCAAACTCGTCCATTGATAAAGCTGTCAAGGTACTAGAAAAGGTTCTAGGAATTCCTGCTGCCCAGCTCAAAAAGAATATCCCTATTAGACCAAAAATAGTTGGAATTGGACTTGTTCCCACTATTGAAGTTGGAAAAACAATTGTTCCTAGATAAATCAATCCCGTTCCGAGAACAGCTACAAGCCCTATAATTAATATAGTTTTTTTCATACCCCATTTCTTTTTCAACCACAATGCGATTGCAGGTGTGAAAAAAGCTCCAACTGAGGTCATAAGGAAATAATAGGTTGCATTTAAACCAGGAATCACAAGAACATAAAGGTATACAAAGGAAGCGCCAAACCCAAAGGGTATCACATTGAAGAACAGATTATAGAATACATAAAGCATGAAACTTTTCATGGTGATAGTTTTTCCTAAGCCTTTCCAAAATGGCAACGGTTTCTCGTAATGAAATTCTTTTCGCTCTTTTATCAAGGATGTAGTTATAAAAGTAACCACAATTACGAATGCGGCAATTATAAACGTCAAATAACGGAAATATACCCAACTAGAATCTTTAACTGCAATTATTAACGAACCTACGATACTTGCGAAAAATATTACTATTCCAGTAGCATATTGCATTTTCACACGATTATGGTTGTCACTCTCCATTTCAGGCAGAAGAGACATCCAACACATGATTACTAGGGATAATCCGTTGTCCAATAGGCACATAAATACGGTGTATTGGATGAACATCAATATTTGATTGTCCATAGACCATGGGATGTATGTAAGTGCATAAGATAAAGCCCAGAAAACAGAACCCCAACGTATAAAGATTAACCTTCGGCTTCCCCATTTCTTAGGATCGACCCCATCACTCCACATTGCGAGAAGGGGATCATTAACGGCATTAACCACCAGGTAAATAATGGACGCTATGTAAAACCATTGGTCATCCATTTGTAAGTAGTCATGGAAAAATTCATAAATCGTTAAGAAATATGAAGCTGCCATAAAGTAATACGGGATAACCATGATTACGTAAATCGCTTTTTCTTTACGATTCATAACGTTATTTGATTGTATACTCATTTTTTATCACCATAGAATTGACATTGAACTATAATTTATTCAACTGTTCAGAATTTAAAGATTTAATAAAATCTGAATTAGAGCCGAGATAACTCTTCAATAAATGATTAAGAATCCGGGAAAATCAGTTATCCTCCACCAATCGGAGGGAAAATTGCTATAGAATCTCCCGAATTTTTAATGGATGTGATTAAAATTATATCTTGTTCCAAAATCTCTCCATTAACCACAAATTTAATGTCATCACGGAGTTTTTTATGATCCTCCGAGTTAAAAATCGCATTTAGGAAGTCTGATCCAGTTTGGACTTGAGATTGTAATAAGATAAGAATTTCTCGAATAGAAATCCCTTGTTCTACGTTCAATTGGATAGACTTTAACTCAAGAATATCTCTTAAGTTTGCGAAAACCTTTACCTCGATTTCAATTTTTTTCATCACACATCAACTACTTTTCCTGGATTTAGAATATTATTAGGATCAAACATTTTTTTTATTTGTTTCATCAAACGCAATACTGCAGGATCTGTCTGATGTTGATGTACTAGGTCTCCTTTTTTCAAGAACCCGATTCCATGCTCGCCTGATACGTTTCCACCTAACTCCTTTGCCTTTATATATAGAGCATCCATAATCGCATGGAGTTTCCTTTCCCATTCTTCTTGCTCTAACTGGTCTTTTAACACATATACATGGACATTGCCATCAGCTGCATGAGCAAATGTTTTCAAACGAATATCGTGTTGTTTTTGAAGAACTAAGGTATATTGGAGGAATTTAGCAATTTCACTCCTTGGAACGACAACATCACATTCATCGAGTTCAGTTGTGCATCCTTTGATTCCCTCGAGAAATGCCCTACGAGTTGCCCAAATAGACTCTTGTCTTTCAGGAGTGTCCGAGATAAATACATCTAGAGCACCTAATTCTAAACACACGTCTGCTACTGCTTCGTACTCTTTCTCAATTGCTGCCTTGTCATTCCCATCCATAGAAATCATGAGATATGCGTCAGATGAATTATCTGGGAACTTTTTTCCTAAGTATTCTTCAGCATCTAGTATCACATCACGTTCCATGAACTCTAAAGAAGTTGGTAGGACTTTGGATTTGATGATGATTTTTGGTACAGCTTCAATTGCAGACTCGTAGTTAGGGAATGGCACTAATAAGCTAATCATGTGCTTCGGTTGTGGAATAATTTTTAACCAAGCTTTCGTGACAATTGCAAGAGTGCCCTCGGACCCAATAATGAGGTTTTTAAGGGAATACCCTGATGAGTTCTTCGCTAAATCTCCATCCAATTCTACAATTTCACCACTAGGAAGAACAATCTCTAGACCGCGAACCCATTCCCTTGTTACTCCATACTTTACAGCTTTTATCCCTCCTGCATTCGTTGAGATATTTCCACCAATTGTAGCTGATTGTTCTCCAGGCATGGGGGCGTAAAATAATCCTTTTTCTTCCACATACGCTCGGATTTCCATGATTAATGCTCCAGGTTCTACCACAAGAGTGAGATTTTCTTCATCGAGTTCAAGGATTTTATTCATTATATTCATGTTAAGGAGCACTCCTCCATACAAAGGAATACATCCTCCACATAATCCAGTTCCTTGCCCTCGAGGAGTAACTGGTATATTTCGATCTGAGCAATATTTCATGATTTCAGAAATTTGCGTAGCATTGATGACCTCTACCATGACTTCTGGGTATTTCCAGAGAGATTCAGGAGTCATCTCATCTCTTGCATAATCTTCGACAATTTGATCTCCCAAAAATACGTGCTCTTTACCACATGTTTTTTTAAAGAATGCATTATCTTCTTCAGTTACTTTATTATATTCATATCCTTTAATGATGATTGGACTTTCTCCCATTTTATTTACCTCCAGCTGGAACACAGAGTTCTGGTTTGTAATTTTTAATTTTTTCATACAGTGATGGAATAATCTTGTATAGATCTCCAACTATTGCAATATGCGCAATTTTCATAATATTGGCATTTGGATCAGAATTGACAGCAATAATAAGCTCAGAATTCTCCATTCCTGCTCTGAATTGTACGCTTCCACTGACGCCAAATGTAATGATTAACTTTGGTTTAACTGTCCGCCCACTTAATCCAATCTGATTCTTTGGATCAGACCATCCTGCTTCAATCAGAGGTCGCGTAGTAGCTAAATGTGCACCCAAGGCGTTCGCTAATTCTTGTATCATGCCTAAATCTTCTAGTTTTTTTACCCCTCGACCTGCAACCAATATGATATCTGCGTCTTCGATTGACTTAACTTTTGGAATGG
>JAEOTN010000045.1 GCA_016839865.1 Promethearchaeota archaeon
ACTATCAGTTTCAAAATCATGAGTAGTTTCTGAACCGCTAGTGATAGTTAAATTCATATCTGCAGAATGTATTGCAGATGGGGAAGTTGGAACGGAGATATCAAAATTATCTGTTTGGGTTGTTTCAGTTCCGCTGTTTTGAATATAAGTTCGAGTTGTTTGTGGATCACCGGTATCCTCCCATTTTATATCCAAATTAGAACTCTCAGGGACACTTGTAACAAATGTTTGCATTGGACCCTTTGATAAAGAGATGAAGCTAACTCCAATAAATATCGTAAAAATTACAGTCGTAAATAACAAAATTCCTTTCATTTGGTTTTTTCGAAAACTACTCAGTAAATGTCTCATGTGGTTCTTCCCAACTTATCCATCTAAATTATAATTCAAATGTAACAATTGGCTAGTTTTATTGTCTTTGTTTTAAAAATGCTGTGGAATGATCCCTTTATTGTCGGTTTGCATTTTCTGATAGGATTAATTCATCTATGTCTTTTTATCGTTCACTCTAGAATGATGTATCTATTTGATTGAGATTATTGAAAAAATGAATATAGAAAATTATAAATTCTAGAAAAAAACGAAATCCTCATCTCTAATAATGGCAGAAATACTATTTAGGATAATGACGCCATAGTAAACCTTGTTAGAATTAGTACATAACGATCTCTTTTTATTAGATCTCCATTAAAAAAACTATAATAGTGTAAACACCAATCAACCGATTCGATTGACAATCCTGATGATTTCCCCACGAACCCCTAAACCCCCAAAATCTCGTTTTATTGGTGTAGATGTCTTCAAAGGCTTTGGGGTTTGGTACATGTTCATAATTCACGCGTTTATTCAGCAGATCGCTGGATACGACGGTTCTCTTTTCGTTAACACTTTAACTCATATTGGTAGTTGGTGGCCTTACATTTTTGCATTACCAATTGGAATTGTAAGTTTGTGGGGATTCATGTTTGGGTTCGCTTTTGCCTGTACAGTTGCTCTTCAAACAATGAGAATCATCGATACTAATCCAAAACGCTTAGCAAAATATATTTGGCACAAATTAATCATGGGTGTGCTACTCCTAATTCTTAACCAAATTGGTAACAATCTATTCAGACTTCAATTTGATGGTAGTATCATATTTCCAGCACTACGTGTAAGTTATAATGCAAATATCCTTGATGCTATAGCATGGATGGGTGTTTTAGTTCCTATCATAATGTGGCTAATATATCGGGTTTTCAGAATTAAGAAAACTAATCAACTAGTGTTTGTTTTCATCATAATACTTACATTTTGGTTCGTACTTAGTCCAACGTTAATCACTCATGGGGAATCTGCAATTGACTGGTTAAATGCGCGTAATCTAAACATTATATCTCTATTTATAACAAAATTCACTAGAGGTAGATTTCGATTATTGCCTGGATTAGGATATGGTTTCATTGGTAGTGCTTATGCAGTATTATTGTATAAGCAGGTAGATTTCAAATATATAATTCGATTTACACTAATATTTTTCGCTTATTGTGTACTTGCATGTGGTGCATGGTTAATGGCTGATTATTTCGTTGATAACGTTTTAGATGCATTCCAAAATTTTACAGATGAAACTGTTCCAATTCCGTTAACGATTGTTGCAATGTCTACCATGCAGTTTCTCTTTGTGTTATTTATTCGAACACATGATTACCCAAAATCAGAAATAAAACGAGTACGTGCATCAAAAAGGACGACCTTCTGGCGTCGATTTTCAATATTTTCTCTAACTGGCTTCTCTATTGGAACTCCGATAGCAGACGGGATATTCTCATTTTTTATACGATTCATGGGTCCATCCGTTGATTATGGTGGAGGTGCAGGAGTATTTTCGTGGAACCTATGGCAAATGCTAACTTTTATTTTTTTCATTTGGGGTTTCTGGGAGATAATTTTGCGGATCTGGGAAAATTTTGAATATAAATTCTCTTTAGATTGGTTTTTGGCTCAAATCATGGCGATGTTAACTGGTAAAAAAATGAATAGATCTCAAGTTCGGCCAATAATCTATGGACCCAATCACTATCAAGTGAAGCAAATCCCTATACTAATTAAACAAAAAGTCAAAGCCTTTAATTAATTTTAATTCTTTGGAAATATTTTTACTCCGCCATTTTTAGCGTTCGTGGGAAGGTTTAGTATCGAATAATTTACCGTTTTAGCGAATTGGCAAATAAATATCTTGCCTACCAAAATATTGTGAACTCTTTCGTAAAATGGCTTTAGATAAAGCTTAAACTGATAGAAAAATGAAGGTATTAAATAAAAAATGAAATAAATAAAGGTTAGCTTAGATCGCGCTTAGGTAATTAACGACACCTGTTATATCCAACACTATGACGATTATCAACAAGGCTATACATGTCACTAAGAAAATTAAACTCATTTTTGTTGTGGATACATATTTCTCTTTCTTAAAGGTTCTCCATGCAGTAAATGATGCATACCACAATATCACAAGAGCCCATGCTAACGAAATAGCCCAAGGTATTGGTGAAAATCCTACAACTCCCATAATTTCTTCAAAAATGAAGTCTGGCAACACGGTTATGAAGTATAGCAACAATGCATTGACCCCAAACATTTGGAAAATGCGAAGTTTCCATTTGAAACGATTTCGAGCTTGATAGAATAACCATAACACAATGCTACAAATTCCTACTGTTGCGATAACAAATGGGAGTGACACTAATTCTCTATTAAGTGAGAATGCATTAATTACAATGCGAGGACCATAAGCTAACCAAGATAATATCAGAGTAATCGCGAAGTTAATTGCACCGAACAACAACATTGATCGTATCTTTTTCGTTTCAATTATATCTGTGAAAAACACGAAATCACCCATTGCTGTTGCAATTATTACGATAGATCCATATCCCATAATTGCTGCGAATATGCCACTACTCATAGAATTTTCAGCATAGATTGATAAATCGGTTGAAAACAGTCCGAATTGGTAAAGAATTGCCCAACCATATCCTAAAAAGAATCGATACCGTGGATTTCGAACTCCCATGAAAATGAATCCGACTAGGCCTGAAAGCGCAATAGTCATAACCTCATGCCAAGGAATAATGAAGTATAGGGGCTGATGATAAAATGGAATGTTAGCTAAACCAGTAAATGCAAAATTTTGATCTTGAAGGATGGAATAGTATTCCAAGAACACCAATCTGTAATTTGCTATGACAAATCCCAATAGAAGCAAGAGTAAGTAGCGAATTAAAATATACCGTCTAGCAGCTGCTGCACCCATCTCTTCCTTTCTTTTTCTGAACGATATTGGCATTGTGAAACCTAATATAAAGAGAAATGCTGGAAATCCTAAGTCAAACAATGTAATCAATCCCGTTCCTGGTTCTGAATAACTAAAAATACCTCGGACAAATGGGATACTGTTGACACTTAGACTACTATCAGTGGGGAAAGATAAGGTTGCTATCATGAATAGAACAATAAACCCACGAGCCATGTCAAGCCATTCAACTCGTATTTTTGTAGGTTTTCGTTCAACGGGAACTTCTTTTAGTTCTTCATCCGGCATCTCGGGTTCTAATGATAAGTCAGACATATTGGATCCTCAATTTTTTAATATTCTTCGTTTTTCTTTGGAACTATTAAAACTTTGTTTCAAATGCAAATAATAGTTGTTTATAGCTCCAAAGCACGTAGTTTGAAAAAAATTAAGCAATATAGGTAAAAAATGTTTTCTTCTTTTTTTATTAGAAAATTGAAAACATGGTTTCGACAAAATATACTGTGGATTTTGGTAAGAATATGCTAAAACTTGCCCTTGAAATTTTTTTAGTATGAACCAAATAATTACTAGATCATAAAATATAATAGGTCAAAAAAATGGCAATCGGTCAATATACATTTCCCGCATGGTGGGATTACTTAATTCTCAAATTCCAAGAATTTCTAGCATGGTTCGTAGCTCTTGATACCGTAGCGCAAATTTTTGCAGGCATTGGGATTTTCTTACTATGTCTTATGGCATTTGGAATAGTTTATGGAGTATTTCAGTTTGCACTTGAAATAGTCAAATTTTCATTGATATTCACTGTAATCATTCATTACCTGATTTTCTTAGCATTCAAACTAGGTATTGTAGCAATCGCTAAACCAAAAGATGTAGAAAAACAATGGCAATATGGTGTTGAAAACATCAAATGGTTAATGCAACGAGCATATCCCAAAGAATATCTAAAAAGTGAGTCATTTATTCAACGTCAACGATTAGTGTTCCAAAGAGCACCACAACAACCAGCTAAAGCTCAAATTGTAGTTGTTAAAGAAGATGCACATTTGCATTGTACAAATTGTGGTGTACCTTTTTCAGGACGTATGCAGCAATTGGCACAAAGTCGAGAATATGTTTATTGCGAGAATTGTGGTCAAGTATTTGTATTACCTGATGCATAAAATCGCTATTCTTCTATAATTTCTTCATTTTTTGTATTTCATCATAGTTAGATGGTTTTTAGATCTTCGTGAGTAAATTTATTTTCAAAATTCCCTGTATTGAGAGTTGATTTTGGTTCAAATAACATAACTAAAGCATCTTCTTCAGCAAAAGGGCTGTGTTCTACCCCTTTTGGTATAATTATGAATTCATCCTTCCTCAAAATATAATCATTGTCTCTTGTTCTTATTTGAAGAATTCCAGATACAACGAAAAAAAGTTCGTCTTCAGTTTCATGAAAATGCCACGGGAATTCTCCTTTTACTTTCACCACTTTTACATATTGATTATTCAACTCCCCAATGATGGCTGGTTTCCAAAATTCTTCTATTAATGTAAATTTATTATGTACGTTAATTTTTTGGAGATTCTGCATATATTTTCACCTTATTCTTTGAAATACCTTTAACTAAGGTATTATTTAAGCTAACCTTTTTAGCAAATTTGTGCATCTAAGATTGATAATAGTGATTTCTAATGAAAAAAAAGAAATTACGTGGGAAATCTAACAACAACACCTCTGATTCTAACGATATTGATTTGTTACGAATATACAATTCTGTTCCTATACCAATCGTGATATATTATGACATAGATAAGTCAATTCAGCTTAATCGAAAATTTACTGATACTTTTGGATTCTCCGAATCTGACATTAAAAAGGTTGATGATTGGTGGAACCTCTGTATTACAGATGAAAAGAACCGAGAAAAATTGAAATCGGAATGGAATAAACGGCTTAAAGAATCAATGCAAGATAATAAAGAATTTGAACCGATGGAAATGGAGGTACAATGCAAATCAGGCTCTAAGAAATACATTAGATATAATCTTGAAATTATCGACCATTATTATTTAGGTTTTTTCGTTGATATCACTGAATGGAAACAAGTCATGGAACAAAAGCTTCTCGTGAGTGAACGAAGGACTAATTCGCTTCTTTATGCTCCCAACACAATACCGATGGCAATCTTTGGTAGAGATGGTACTATTCTTGAGATAAATGAAGCAGCAGTTCGAGAAACTAAGATAAGTTCTGATAAATTAATTGGTAGAAATGTCTTTTCACTGTTTAAGAAATATGGTATCGTTGATATCTACAAATTTGAGGAAGTGCTTAAAACTAAAAAAGCAATGAATCTTCAAGTGGAATTC
>JAEOTN010000253.1 GCA_016839865.1 Promethearchaeota archaeon
CGTGAACAATGGCGAAGAGCCCAATTCCCATACATGATATCAATGAAATCAATTATTGAGGGTCTACCAGTTAATTGTGCGGAAAGTATACCTACGCCGTATGATGGTCCTCGTTCATAAATAAGATCAATTTTCTTCTTTTTTATGATTGTTAGGATAGAAAAGAGTGCTGGAATCCATTTTATAAATTTGTGAATTGGAAATTTGTGTCTATACCAATCCTTTAGTTTTTCTCGCATAGTTTGAGGGATTGTTCTGTCAAGATGGCTATCAAAAGTTAAGGAAGGTACTTTTTTTTTACTCTTTCTGTTAATTATAGTAGATATTTTTTGAATTACCGTGGAAGAAGCAATTCTAATTTTTTCTCCGATATCGACCATTCGCACTCGATAAACCTCAAATTTTTCAATTTTTTCATGATTATGTTCAATAGGTCTTCGATTGCATATAATGGATACTTGATGGCCTAATTTAGTGAGTGTACGAGCAGTTTCTATGGTTCTTCTTGCACCACCACTGAAATCTGGAATAAATAAATCCGTGACCACCATAAGAATATTCAAGATAATTTTTTCTGGATTACATTCTTAAAAAAGTCTATCTGAACCCTCAAGTGACAGAGATTACAGATTAATGGTATGGGTTACTGTGAATATTTACTTAATGCAATATTCGATTTTCAACATACAAGTATCAAAGAATGTATAAGTTCCCCATTATAAGAAACTGCAGATACTGAATTAGTAAAATTCATGATTACAATGACAAAATATGCAGTAGTTGGACTTGGATACTGGGGAAAAAATCATTTACGGGCATTAGATATATTGCGTTCTCGTCATTTAATTGATCAAATCGTTGTTTGTGACCCATCTGACAATGCTTTGAAAAGAACTGCAGAATATAGTAATATTGAGACTTGCAAGGACTGGAAAAACCTTGTCGAAGACAACACTGTGGATATGGTTTCGATCGTTTCCCCCTCCCCCTTACATTTTGAAATGAGCAAAGCGTTCCTACTTTCTGGAAAAGATGTATTAGTTGAAAAACCCATGGCGCTAACCTCAAAGCAATGTGATGATCTAATAGAAGTCCAAAAGAAAACAGGAAGAGGATTAATGGTAGGACATATATTTCGATTTCATCCTGCTATTTTGGAGTTGAAACAGCGAATTCAGAATGGTGAATTTGGCGAAATTCTCTATATCATAATTAGAAGAATGGCATTACGAGCTCCAAGAAAAGATATGGGTGTAATGTTAGCGTTAGGTATTCATGAAGTTGATTTAACATGCTTTTTATTAGGAGATAAAACCCCAGATTCAATTTTTGCAGATTTGAATTATTTGTATGATCAACAAGAGGAGATGGCATTTATTCTCCAGAAATTTGGAAAAACTTCAGCATACTCCTTCGAAAGTTGGGTGGATCCTTCCCACGGTAAATTACGAGAATTATCACTCGTAGGCAGTTTAGGGAGTGTAAATATCGATTTCTTAGTTCCAAACGAAATCAAAGTTATAAAATCCTTCTTAGATGTATCTGAGGAAGAAAGGGAAAAGAAATTCAAAGTTATCAACGAAGGGGAATCGGTTACAATACTCGATCCTCAAGAACCCTTATTAGAAGAGATCAGGCATTTTATAACTCAATCTATAGGTGAGAAGAAATATAATGCAAATGGAGTAATAGGAAAACGTGCAGTTTTAATGATTGAAAAAGCAATTGAAGCTCATAAAAATAAAAGAGTTATAAAGATGTAGTTAATTACTGGGAATAGAAATCCAGTATTTTCTTACATACTTTTTTGATATCTATCAATGGTAGAGTACCCGAAATTGGAAGGGACAAAATTTTTGAGTTAATATCTTTATTTACAGGCATTTCTTGGAACCCATGAATTTTTGTAATATACTCTAATTCATTTAATCTATCTTTGTACATTACAGTAGAACCGATACTATGTTCTTTCAAATATGTCTTAAGATCATCTCTGTTTTCTGCTTTGATTGTGTATAGATGAAATACATGTTTGAACTGATCCGGTTCCAATGGCAATTGAATTTGTGGTAATTCACCTAATACTTTTTGATATAAGCTGGCAATTTCTCGACGACGTTGATTAAAAGTATCTAGCTTTTTCATATGAGATCTACCAATAGCTGCTAATATTTCACTTAATCGGTTATTTAATCCTGCCATTACATGTTTACCTTCAATTCTCCCGTGATCTCGCAAAGCTTTGATTTTCTCAATTAAATCTTCATTATTTGATATGACAATTCCTCCGTCTCCTCCTACAGTAGTATTTTTTGTAGGAAAAAATGAAAAAGCTGCTAGCGTTCCAAGATTTCCAGCTCGAACACCTCGACATTCTGCTCCATGTGATTGACATGCATCCTCTATAGTTACTAAGTTATTTTCTTTAGCTATCATAGAAATTGCGTTCATGTCACACATCAAACCATAAAGATGAACGGGAATGATAGCTTTTGTTTTTGAAGTGATTTTTTTCTCAATTTTTGTTACGTCGATTAAGTAGGTATCAGGGTCGATATCACAAAAAACGGGTTTTGCACCTGCAATTATTATGGAATTAACTGTAGCAGCAAAAGTATTTGGGGGTAAGATCACTTCATCCCCGGATTTAATATCTGACGCTAGTAAGGATAAATGTAGTGCAGATGTTCCAGAGTTTACTGAAGCAGCATATTTAGTTTTTTGATACTGAGCGAATTCTTCTTCCAATAAAGTAGCCTCTTGACCTTTTACATATTGACCACTCTTCAAAACTCGCTCAATAGCACTAATCTCATCCTTACTGATATCAACAGTTGTTCGTGGGATCATTTCTGAGGATGGATTTAGTATATGAAATTTAAAGTTATTCTTAGAACAAGATTAGTGATCAGACCATTAAATTCCAATTAAAGATTTATGCTTCTTTTGCTTCATTAAAAACATAGTTAAACCATTCTCGCATTATAGAACCTACTACAGGGTTTTCAGAGAATAGTCCCGTCAGACTTCCATCTGTGAATAAAAATTTCTTGTATGCAAAAAACGAATCTTTTCCATCATCTGTCAATACCATTGTCCCAAACATAAAAGGTGTGACTCTTGTTTCACCAAAACTACAAAATTTCTGGAATCGGGAAGATTTTTTGTAATCTCCGCCAAAAATATCTTTTTGAATAACGAGTTTGACATCAGTCACTCCTCGTAATCGTACTTTTGACAACTCTTCATAGACATTTTCTAGAATTTGTATAGATCCACTTGCTATGTATAGTTTGTCATTAGCCCGGTTTATTAACTCATTCAGTTTTAAGTAGCAATTATCTGAACCTTCCAGATAAAAAACTTCGAGTTTTTGAGGTAAAGATTTCATTAGATAAATAGGATTAAGAACATCTAACAGGTTTTTTGCTTTTTTGTTAACATCGTCAAAATAGCGTTCTTTAGCGTTTTGAATTGCATCCATTGGAGGAGTAGCGGAGTATTGCGTTGGACGGTCTTCTTCATCACGATATACAAATCCCTTTCCTATCAGCGATTGTAAAATCTGGTAAATGCGAGAATACGGTACTTTACTTTTTTTGCTTAATTCTTTAGCATTTAAAGATCCCTCTGTAACTAATGTTAGATAAATTGAGGTTTCATATTCTGTAAACCCCAAATCTTTCAAAGATTCTTTTAGATGGCGAGGAAGTTCCATGCTGTTTACCTTAGGATTTTGGTAATACAATTAATCTAAGTTATCAAATGTAATAATAATTCCCGAATTTATTTGGCTAATCCTTGCATTATTTTTATGAATTCTTTTACTAATTCAATTGCCTTTATTTTTTGTCGAGCTTCCGCAAGGATTCGTATAATTGGTTCAGTATTAGAAGGATGAATTAATATCCATTCTCTATCATCCAGATTAACTATTTTTATATCATTTCCAATAAGTGAATAAGAAACATCATCTCCATCAAGTTTTTTCTTTAGTGATTCGATGGATTCTAAAGAATTTGGAATTGAGATATTTTCACGATATATGAGATATTTCGGTAACTTTTCAACTAGTTCTGTCAAAGATTCTGGGTGTCTAGATAATAATTCACAGATAATGCAAGTTGCAAATATACCATCCCGAGAGTTATTGAAACTTGGATACATAAATCCACCACTTGAACCCTCACCTCCTATAACGAGAGCATCAGGAAATTCTAACTGTAATTTTGTAAATTTTTTTGCGAGATATTGTTCTCCGATAGGAGTACGGTATATAGTTCCCTGAAATGTATTTGCTAAATCCTCGAATGCTAATGAAGAAGCGACATTAGTAACGATTTTAACGTCCTTAGGAGTATTAGTAGCTGCATTTTTAATTAAAAAAGAATATAATGGAAGAAGAACACTGATGTCTTCAGGATACACCTTACCATCTGGTCCTACAACAGTGACTCGATCTGCATCACAATCAAATGCAAATCCAATATCTGCCTCTGTAGAAAGCATTTTTTTTTGGAGTTCACTTAAATTTTCGGCTATAGGCTCAATTCCTCTAGGAAAATGGGGAGGATTTTGGAATTCTGTATGAATTTCTCTAACATTATATCCAAATTGCTTAAGTAATGGGCCTATTTTACCTGTAGCAGCACCTGCATTTGGATCTATAACCACTTTCAATTGTTTTGTTGAGTCTTGTTTTTTTTTTATATATGAATGAACATGATCATTATATAAGA
>JAEOTN010000017.1 GCA_016839865.1 Promethearchaeota archaeon
AGCAAAGTCATTAAATGCCTCATTCGGATTTCTGTATCGTAGGATCTCGGGTGGTTTTTGTATATCGATTATTCGATACAGTTTGGTTATCATCGATTCCATGGAGGAACATAACTCCAAATGAATTATACTGTTTATGAAAAATTATTTGCAATATTATAAATATATTTGGCTTAATTTATAATATAGCAAAAAATTAATCGCTCTTAGAAAAGGGAGCAGGAGGTATGTTTTTCTTTTGTTGTAATTCGATATAATTTATTCCCTCTTTTTCTGAACAGAATAACCTGCACCCGGCGATGGTTAACAAAGAATTCATATTGAGTAATGACTTCAGGGAAGCTGCTGTCTCCCCTTCGGCTATAATGCAGGACGGAATAAATCCGTTCTCCCTTCGTAATGGTGTAACAATTCCACCTATCGCATCTCCAGAAGTATAATTTAAATGTAAAAAGTCAAAAATAATTGCAGCTGGTTTGAAATCACGAATAGCTCTAGAAACAAAGGAGACCATTTGCACTGCAATGGCATTTCCCTCAGAACCGGGAGGGTACTCACCACAAATAATAATTCTTAATATTGAACCTGTTGGATACTTCTTAAGTTCGGAAACTTTAAAATCCATTCCACAATCCTATGGCATAATTTCTTATTTCCCTATGACATAACTGATTCAAAAAATTATAATTCTGCCATTAGCAAAATATAGCAATTTGACCTTAAAAAACAAAACAAGATCCTTCCTGACGTCTAGACATGCTTTTTGGGCGCCTTTTTAGCCTATCCCGTGGCATGAGAACACGGGATGCTTTGCAAAAAAGCGCATAAAGTTGTTTTTTTATTGCAATCTTTTGCACCTATTCGTAGTTTTCTGCATCTGATTCTGAACATTCTTTATCATCATTACCTCTGGCATGAATGGTTATTAATCGAATGTTTTTTGAAAATGGTCGGAAAGACGGTTAGTCATTATTAGATTATTGAGAAACTTGGTAGCGGTGGAATGGGCGAGGTATATCTTGCTGAAGATACCAAGCTCGATAATAAGAATTTATCTCTTATGGTGTTTTGATGAAATGTCCTGTATATTGCATAATTAATGGGAAGGCCGTTAAGGCAGTTCGTTCAAAAATTTTTCGACTTGAAATTTTAAGATACTGTCCAGAAAGTGATGAGTTCAAACGAGATATGCAATATTTAGAACATATCTACTTCCCAACAGAAACTAAGGCTTTAGATACTGATATTGTAAGCAAAGAAGAATTTGATGAATATGTAGCTCAACTTCGCAAAAACTCAAGCTAGTGCAAATAAGAAATTCTAATTTTTGGGCGATTTTGTATAATATTCTGCCATAAAAACTTGAATTCATATATTGATAGATAGCCCTGGTGTATACCTTGAAAAAAACTAATATAATTATTTTTGGCCTATTAATCTTACTGCTTCTTATATTATATTTTTCATTATTTCAAAATCATAATAATGATATTAATAATAATTCAAATAGAAATGAAGGATCTAAAATGGATATCTCATCTATATTGGAAGAGTTGAATAAGCCGGAAGATCGATTATCCAAAAATCTTATCTTGGAAGAAATATATCAGATAGACATTCGTTCATTTGACATGGCAAAACGTGTTGCTCAAAACCCAAAAGATAGGGAGAAATTGAGAGATGAGGCGACAGGATTAATTAATCGCCTTGATTCGCTTGCTGATAAATTAGAGGCTGAAAAACCTAATCTTTACAACGAGGTAACAGATCAGATTTCTGAATCATTGCTTGATCTATCTTTTGTTGAAACGGAAAGCGATGTGCTCAGTTTACGGCTGGGGAATTATTTGAATGATGCTGAATCCATCTGCGAGAAAGATCCAAGTCAAGACATAGATAAACTCAAATTAGCTGTATATCATTTTTTAAATACCTCAGTTGGTGTCGATCTACCTGAAGCCGAACTATTTCTTCACACGCTACCTGAACCGATAGCAGAATTTAATGAGGTCATAGGAACATTCTGGACTTTAAAACTTCCATACGCAAAATTAAGATTGATAATCAGAGATTTTCCCAAAGTTATCCGGTTCAGCTCGCTTTCTGCTATACCCTGGGAAGAGGATCGCCCAATACCCGCGGAAGGGTATTCTGAGATTGAGGCGAAACAAAGGGCACTGGATCTTGTCTCAAGTCTGATACCTGATTTTATAAAGCGCAATTTTGTTCTGCGTACCGAGCATAATGAAGAATTTTATGATTTTAATTGGGTTGAACGACCAGCCGGAAAGATAATAAGTGTACCCCCGAATCGTGTCACTGTTATTTTGCATCGTGTGTCATTGAAATTGGAATACTATTCTGTTTTTGATTTTCCGCATGGGAGGACGGTGCCACCCAGGATTAGTAAAAAACAGGCAGAGGAAATTGCGCAGAGGGCATTGAATGAAAAATGGACGGTACGGAAACTAATGCTCTGGGAGCGAGTAAGAAATGGGGGTGAAGAGATCAGAACCGTGTGGACGGTAACTATGTCTTTTAAAATTCCTGAAGGAGAATCGCTGGAAGATGTTGTTATAGACGCTGATACCGGAGAAATTATCGAAGAGAAATCATTTTAGTTATGTATAAAATTTCAGGAAAAAGAAAATGGCAAATGCAATGAAGAAATTAAATACAATTGCACTTGTATTGAGGGAATTACATTGTACAGGAGTATTAATTTTTAAAGGTGAATCTTCAGTTCCGAGATTCAGTTGCGTTATCTTCGAGCCTAGCCCAATTGTATTGGAACGATTGGAAATTCAACAAATTCTTACTCGAAAGGATATTGAAGAGGAGGGATTTATCCATTTTTATAAGCAAATAAATTGAGAATCTCAGGAGGAGCTCTAATTGAGTGTAAATAACGATTCTCAGAAAATCTCCTACCTATGGCTAATTTTAGGATTAGTGATATTTTTCTTTTCAAATGGCAGATGGATACTGCCCTTTGCGACATGGTGTGCACCTATCTTTTGTATCAGATTCTTGCGACGTCAGAACATTTGGCAGGGCTCAATTCTCATTTATCTATTTGTTACTCCCATAATTTTTATCAAATGGAAAGGAATGATTCCGCTTCCTGGAATATGGTACTATATTCTGCTTTCTTTTATAAGCCTTTTATTTCTATTACCTTTGTTAATAGATAAAATTTTTATAAAGAAATTTAGTAATTCATTTTTATCAACCCTGGTATACCCTTTATCTTTTGTGTCTATAGAATATTTAGCTATGATTTTTGGTTTTGGGGGCACATGGTTCTCCTTGGCATATACTCAGAATAATTTGAATATTTTACAAATTGTGTCAATTTTTGGCCCTTTCTCAATTACGTTTTTAGTTGCATGGTTCGGTAGTTTTGTTAATTGGACCTGGGAATCAAATTTTAATATATCAAAAATAAAACAAGGTGTTCTTATTTTCCTGAGTATTTATTTTTTTATTTATATTTATGGTGAAATAAGGACCAGTTTCTTTTCACCAACCTCACAATCAGTTCGAATTGCCTCAATTACGAGAAATGTAAAAAACATTAGTTTAAAAAAATTAGCAGAAGGTGATTACACACGTTCTCAAATTGAAGATAATCAACACGAAATGCTCCAGCTTATCAAAAATGCAGCTGAGTGTGGTGCTAAAATCATTTTTTCCCACGAGTATTCATTAAATATTAGTCAGGATGATGAAGTTGAATTGATTCAAAAATTTCAAAAATATGCAGCTGATAATGGTATATATATTGGTTTAGGATTATGCGTTCTCGACAATGAATATTCGGAAGAACCTTATGAAAATAAAATTGTGTGGATTAATTCGAAAGGTGAAATAATTTGGGAATATTTAAAATCTTTCCCCGCCCCAGGAGAAAGATGTATTGCGGGAAATAGCGATCTTGAAATTATCGAGACGCCTTATACGAAATTAAGTTCGGCTATATGCTATGATATGGATTTCCCCGATTTCATTAGGAAAGTTGGGCAGAAAAACCTTGATATAATGTTAGTTCCAGCATATGATTGGATAGAAATATCTCCATATCACACCTATATGGCACGGTTACGCGCAATTGAAAATGGATTCTCAATTATTCGGGCCACGTTTGGGGGATTATCAGCAGCTTTTGATTATCAAGGCAGAACGCTTTCTTTTCTGGACTATTATCTATCAAATAAAAAGATCATGATATCTGATATCCCGTCGGAAGGTGTAACAACTATTTTTTCAGTTATTGGAAATCTCTTTGGCTGGCTATGTATTATTGGCTTAGCATCTATCATGATTTACTCATTCCTAAGAAAAGTTGAGAATAAAAATTGCTCAAGGTTCATGTTATCTTTGGTTTATGAATTATCCATTATACGAATTTCTCCATATCGACCCCCGCTTCCATGAGATTCTGGCGAAACATAAAGAACTGTATACAGAGAATTTGAAGAAGTACAGTGATATAGATTAAGATAGGTTTAAGGGAACTTGAATAAAAATATTGTACTTATTGGCTTAATTACTATTTGTCATTTGGGCACATCATGCAATAATCCACATCAGAGTGAGGAATCCCAAAATTACGAAATCGTATTTGTTTCTGATCAAAC
>JAEOTN010000254.1 GCA_016839865.1 Promethearchaeota archaeon
ACAAAATTTACAAAATCGGAGATTGTAAGGAAGGTAAACCAAAGAAAATCCTTGATTCTATTCAAGAAGGATATGAATTAGGAAATATCGTTGAAACTCCTGAAGCAGATCTGATGTTTGGTGAAATTGGGGAGCTAGAAGAAGGAAATTTAATCTCCTTAATGAAGGTGAAAATTAAACGAGGTAATTTCACTAATGAGGATATTCCGGATTATCTGAATATGCTGGTTCAGATATGCAACGAAGACCTCAAAATCCAGAAGAAAAATAAGAAAACCAAAGTGACATTCCAGATTTCTGTGGGAGAAGAAAAAGATTATTTTATAAAAATCGAAAATGGCACATTCTCTTGGGGTGAACAGAAAATACAAGACGCACAAGTTTGTGTAATAATGGATCCATCTATCGCTTCTGGAATTTTCGCAGGAACTGTTAACGCAGCTTCAGCTTATATGGCAAAAGAATTGAGATTTGAAGGCTCTATGATGTTAGGAATGAAATTCAAACAAGTTACTGATGCAGTTACAAAGATAGTGGAAAATTCCTAGAAATTGGAAACTTTCTCTATCATCCCTCAGGTTGGTATTTTTTAGAATATTGCTTCCGAAACTCATCTTGTAGCAAGTCTGAAGCAAAATCTGAGTATATCTTTTCTGCAGCTATTTTTTCTTTCAATCCTGAACAAATTTTCAGTGTCCCCTTTTGTAATTCCTCTAATTCGCTACAACCTTCGCAAATATCCTTATTTTTATGCTTCCGTTTACGGATAATAAGAAAGATGACATATGAGGGAACGACAATACCAATGGCGAGTAGAAAATACCCAAAGGATCTAAAATCAATTGCAATGGATGTGAAAAAACCTAGTCCCAAACCACCAAGTAAACGTATGAACCGTTTAATGTGCCTATTTGATAAAGTAAATACTTCCACTATTAAAATGGGTAGTAAAAAACAACCTAATGCTATCAACAGATGATGCCATAAATAATTTATAAAAGGAACAAATGCAAAAATTGTCACTAATATACCAACTAACCATCCTAAAGCTGTTAGAAAACAACCCTGACATATGTATAGAGTGTTATTTTTTAGTGGAATTCTAAAGATGTGGTCTTTATATCGTTCACATAAAGGATGATGGGCATATTTAAACCAGTAGGACAGGGATATCCGTTTTTTCAATAGCTGAAGTCGTTGCTTTAATGTGAGTTTTATCAATAATAACCACTAGTTAAAGAAAAAAGAGAGAATAAAAGAATTATAGCTTTTGGACAATCACAGCAGTACCGACAGCAATTGTTGCATTGTTGGCAATCGTCATATTAGATTGGCTGGAAGCCTTTTTCGAGCCCAATTCATCATTATCAAATTTTATACCGATAATTGCATTAGCCCCTCTTGTAGTCGCGTCTTGGACCATGCGGTTTAAAGCCTCATTTCGAGTTTCGAGAAGTTGGGTAGTGTATTCTGAAATCTCACCGCCTGCACATGTTTGAAATGATGCACACCAAGCACTAAAATAACCACGGGATCTAACAGTAACGCCCATTACCAAACCCCGGTGTTCTAGAATTAGATATCCGGGGATCTTTTTTGTTGTAGCGAGGATCATATTTTGTTGCACCAGTTAAAACTCCTCCTACCTCACATGTTGGATACAACAACTGCTGTGCCCATTGCAACTACGCCGGTGTTAGCACCTTGACCGAGCTGGTCGTTATCAATTCTAATTCCGACTATTGCGTTCGCACCGCGGGCCTGAGCATCAGCAACCATTCTGTTCAACGCTTCATTCCGTGAATCTAATACAACGCTAGTATAAGCTGAAACCTCTCCACCAGCACAAGATTGACATCCTGCAGCGCAATCGCCTCCCATACCTCGACTTCGAACAGTTATTCCGAAAACGAGACCTCGATATTCTGTAATTCGGTACCCAGGTACCTCATCAGTCGTACTTAACAAAATTTGAAATTCTGACATATAGTTTCACCGATTAAATTTTGGTTTAACCATATTTAAATTATTAGTAACTAGGATGGGTGCAGTATTATGGAACTTGTGAAGTATCAATGCTAAAGAATAAAATTTTTCATCTCTAAACTTCCATAACACTAATCTTATCTTTCATTTCTCCAATTTTTTGCTTTATTCTCTCCCTTTGAATTGGATCATGGTTTAACTCGAGATAGAGTTGGAGGAGATACTTATATCTATTTAGCGCAATTTTGTAATTTCCAGCATTTTCTGCTTCCATTGCTTTCATTTTGTTCATTTCTGCAATCTGTTTCTTTTTTTTTAGTAGTTCTACTTGTGGATCAGGTTCAGGAGGAACGTATGCTTTTTGCTTTTGCGCTAATTCAAACTTCTGTTTTTCTTCCTTGAGGTATTTTACGCGCTCTAGTTTCTTTTGGACAGCTAAATCTTGTTCAATTTTTTTTCTCTGTTCAATCACGTACACTTTCTCATCTATTAGCTTAATTTCGTTGCGAATGGTTTCAAGTTCTTTGTGCCATCCCAAATCTTTGAGAAATTTAATAGCTCTGCCATAGAAAATTTTAGCTTTATTATATTTCCCATTATCAGCGTTTTTCTTGGCATCAAATAATGTTCGTTCGAGAAGTTCTTCGCGTTTTTTTACCCAATTTACGCTATCTTCGTAACTATGGACACGTTCTAATATGATTTCTCTACGTACATTATCATATTCTTGAAATGCTTCGTATTGAAGGTAGTTTAATTCTTTAATTTCACCATTAAGAACTTTTTCTAATTCCCAGATTAGTCGATTCAAACGGTGTTTAAAGCCTAGCTTTTCAAACAAGTTCATACTTACTTTATAATAATGAAGTGCTTCATCCACTCGATTGTTCATAGCCAATGAACGCGCCACTTCAAGATAATCATCCGCTCTTCGTTCTTCAATGGCTACATCTGATTCTTCAAAGTCCAATGTACAACTAATCCTTCAGCTTTTTCTGTCTTACAATGAGTATTTCTCTAAGATCTACAAAAATCTTTTTGATCAAACATTTACGATTCTTCATCATGGACAGAATTGGAAAAAAAGAAGAGTTAATGTTGGAAATCCTACTATCTAAAGATCGATTTGGTTTTAAATAGGTTTAACTTCCAAGTGCTGGTAGGTTTATATATAATAAAATGTCTTTGTATAACTATGTCTTTGATTAAATCTAAATCGTTCGGAATAGGTCTAGTCTCTACAATTTATATTACAGATTTACTGCTGAGTTATGGGTTATATGTTTGGATTAAATCTATACCGCCAATTTGGGAATTATTGATTATTGACATCGTAGCGACACTTTACATTTATTTGTGGTCTTGCATTTGGAAAAATGCATCGTTGTATGACCCGTATTGGTCCATCGCCCCCCTCTTGTTAGGATTATTCTGGTTAGATCAATCTTTCTCATCGATTTCAATGGTTCCATTAAAAATATGGATCATTTATGGAATTGTAGCATTATGGGGAATTAGACTCACGTGGAATTGGCTCCGCTCTTACTCCGGGTTAACCTATGAAGATTTTAGGTATCGCGGATTTCGTGAGAAAACAGGAAAATGGTTCTTCCTTGTAAATCTTTTCGGGATTCAGGTTTTCCCTACAATACTTGTATTTTTAGGATCTCTATCTATGATGTATTCCCTTAGTAGTCTGAATAGTCCGAATATTACAGTTTTCGATATCATAGGCTTTGTCATTGCAGGAGGAGCAATATTAATAGAAAGCATTTCTGACCGTCAATTGCTCAAATTTGCAAAGAACCGAACAGATAGAAATCAGATTATGGATCAAGGATTGTGGAGTAGGTCGAGGCATCCAAATTATTTTGGAGAAGTTACTTTCTGGTGTGGAATTTTTTTCTTCAGCCTTGGAGCAACTGTGACTTCCTGGTGGGTTATTATAGGCCCAATAGGCATGGTTATCCTTTTCCTTACTTATTCGATTCCTACAATGGATAAACATCAACTCACTCGTAAAGAAGCTTACAAGGAATACATGGAAAAGACACCAGCTTTTATACCGCGCATATTTCGTCAAAGTAAATAAGTAAATAACATTTTATTTTTTCTTAAAATACCAATCTTTGTATTCTTGTCTTTCACGTTCTCGTTTGTCTTCATCAGATTCTTTAAAACGCACCTCTTCCCAATCGTTTTCTATCTCGTTCTTATTCAAAGCTAATCCGCATGCTTGGCACACAAATTTTCGTATCTGATAATTGAACTCCATTTTTCCAGTGCATTCAGGGCAAGTAGGCATACAAACAAGAATGACAGCAATATTTTTAATATTAAGGGCGAGAATTCGAGTTATTCAGTTTTCGTTTCTTGCCCAACTAATGGAAATAAGAAAATCAAGGGAAGGACACCAACTACATAAATGCTTGCGGTCACGAGGAAATTCAAGCGGAAGTTAAAAGGACGCACATCACCAACAAGATATCCACCTAAAACAGC
>JAEOTN010000255.1 GCA_016839865.1 Promethearchaeota archaeon
AACGTTAGCAGATAATTTCACTTATAATAATCGTCTCTTACCAACCAATGTTATCCTCAAAGAACAACAAATTATGGTAGTTCACAACTCTATTGGTTCGATAGTAAAAAGTGCTGTAATCAAGGAACCGATTTTACTGGACAATTCGCTATATTATATAATTCTAGAAGATATTGATGAAGCTTATTATCTATGTGGGGTTTTAAATTCACGGATAATAACTAATCTCGTACAGATGATAGGAAGCACAGGATCACGAGGTAGTTTACGAAACATTCATAAAAATCCTTATAATTTTCCAATTCCTAAATTTACGGGATCATCTATCCAGCTAAAAATTGCTGATTATTCTAGAAAGCTGGAAAACCTATGCTCTCAAATAATTCAATCCACTAAGAATAAAACTCAACCGATCAAACCCCGGACTATCCAAAAACAGATTTTCAAAGATACCACCTATAAGGTTGTTCTATCTAAGTTAGATACTCTGACAAATACTTTACTTTCGGGTAAATAGTATCGATAATTATTAACGTTCCAATTTCGTCATAAACATAGATACCCCCAAATAAGAATTATAAAGGTCAGTAAAAATGGAACCGTTTGAAATATTGATTCTGGTTATTTACAGTTTATTACTAGGAGCTATCATCGCAATTATCGTATTTCGTGACAAAATCTTTGAGAGAATAGAGAGACCTAAAGTCAAAACACCTAGTCCCCGCGTCCAAAAGATCTTACAGAAATATTTCAAAGAAAAAGCAGTACAGCAAAAGGAACTGAAGAAGCTTGAAATTATTGAACAAATGAAAGAGACAGTTCTAGATGAAATTGAAACTAAAAGCACGGAAATGACTGAAAAAGCCGAAGCGACAATAAAAACCCTAGAACCTGAAGAGCATCTTATAGAGCAAGGTGGGAAAATGTTCACCCAATTCAGTATTGATCTTGAAACTGCTCTACCACGAGATGAAAAAGAACGAGCAAAGGATATGGGGGACCTTATAGATGCTATAAAAGTACTTGAGAGCTTGGATAAAGACCACTACGAACAAGATGTTAAAGACGACACAGGAAAGGGAATGTATTTTGACCAAATCACTTCAAAATTGTATCGTGCTATGAGAAAAGAAGAATTCACACAGGAAAAAATATTTGTGTTTGATAAACTAGTGACTTTAGGATTAAAAACTCTGAAAAACACCACTAGAAAAGATCTGGAAGAAGCTCTTAATTTCATGAAAGAAGCGTATTACATTAAGGATTATCAAGTAATCAATCCCGAGTTAACTATAATTAGCAGAAAAGGTGAGATTCCTCCATTTTCTAAATCAGAAACAGTAATTCTGGCTCTTGCCTACGATGAACATCCATTATCGTATTCAACCTTATTGAAACAATCAAAATGGTCAAATGAATACGCTGATTCAGTAATCAACGATTTGATAGAAAAGGAAATTGCCCATAAAGAGGATGACTATATTAGTTTGATTGGATTCGAAACCCAAGAGGAAAAAGATGAGCGTCATGAACTTGAACTACAACTGGAAGCTCAAATGGAAGAAAAAGCCCGATTAAGAAAGGAGCAACAAGAAAAATTAGAACAGGAGCTTCTTAGAGAATCTAAACCAGTTCAAGATCAACCCCCGACTCCTGAATTTGAAATTAAGGAAGATGAATTTGAATCCATTATTGGAAGTGAATTTGTGGGAGACGACATCGATGAGGATCTAAGCGATGAAGCCATTATTGAAGGGGTTATTACTATTTATGAAAACTATGAACACATCAATGGTGGCCTCATGGATGTGCGATTAATTCATCAACTTTTGTCTGAATTATATCCTGACATAGAAATTAAACAAATTCTAAACACAGTTGACGCCTTGATAGAAATGGGATTGGTTCGAACAATCTTTGAATTTCCAGAAACTACCGTACTCTTATTCAAAGAGATGGTTTTTGATGGAGATATGAAAATTCTACTTGGTAGTATCTTGAAAAATGGATGGATGGATAAATCCGAAATCTGCAATAAATTGAATTGGGATGAAGAGAGAACTCTCAATGTTATGAAACGACTCCAAGACGTGGAAGTTTTACGTTTGGATGAAAAAAATCGAGTTGTTATTCCTGGATTCTACATTCAATAAACAAATTTCTCTTTTTTAAGGCTATTATGATAAGAGGTTTTAATATCATCAACACTGATTTTTTTCTATGAGTGAAGAAGTTCCATGGTATGAAGATCCATTTATTCAAGAGATGATGGGTTTAATGGGCGGTCGGGCGATGCGAAGTATTATGTCTGGTTTTAAGGGAAATCTGGTATTTTCTGGCGAGAATGGGATTGGGGATGCGACTCAATATCTTGATAAATCCTTGTATGATGAAGAAAAACGGATATTAGCCATTACCGATGATTTCACAAAAAAATTTCTACCTATAATGGAAGAAGCATTTTCTGAAACAAAATTTGAATTTAAGCTATGGGAAGGAGTAATTCCGGAAGTACCATATGAAACAATCGAAGAAGGAGTCAATATCTGTAATGAATTCGAACCTACTGTTCTTATGGCAATAGGAGGGGGATCAGTGATGGACACAGCAAAAATTATCCATATTGCGTATGAGCGTCCAGAAATTAATCTGATGAATATTGATGCAGTATCTGGATCCATTGGACTACATCGCAAAGCTAAACATTTGTTAGCGATTCCCACGACGATTGGTACAGGATCCGAAGTCACTACTACAGCAATTTTTAATGACACTCGCAGAAAACCGCACAAAAAGATAGCTGTCGATTGTCCAGATATTTTGCCTACAATGGTGATCCTTCATCCGGATTTTGTGAAAACTTTACCTCCATTCTTAACCATGGCAACTGGATTAGATACATTTTCACACGCAATGGGAGCATATGTGTCTAACTACAACCATCCAATAACTACGGCACTTAATTATGCTGCTTTGAAGGAAACTCTTCATTACCTCCCCCGTTTGGTAAAACACGGTGCTAAAGATGTGGAAGGGTGGGAACACATGCAAATGGCGGCTCTAATGGCTGGTTTAGGGTTCTCTAATGCGATGCCTGGGATAGAGCACGCAATGGGTCACAGTTTTGGGGCAGTCATGAACGTACATCATGGTTATTCGGTAGGATTATTCACTCCCTCTTCTGTAGCATGGCAATCCAAAGTAACAGAAAGGTGGAAAGACATGTGTCCCATGTTTGGAGTGAACACCAATGGATTATCTCGTCAAAAAGCATTGGAAGCACTTTGCGATAGTATTCAAACTTTCATTCGAAGGGTTGGAGGAGCTGCTGCAGTTAAAGAGGTGGAACGTCCCAAGATTGATGAGAATAAGTATCGAGAGAATATTCCTATAATGGCAGAATATTCATTAAACGACATTGCCCATCTGGCCTCCTATCGTCCTATTAAATTATCAAACTATGTGGAAATTTATGAAAAACTGTGGGATGGGCACTTAGTATATTAGGAGGAGAGAAAACAGATGACAGAATTGCTAGGATATAATGGAAAAATCGCCTATGTTGATTTGTCTCTAAAAACCGTAAAAATCAAGGATTTAGATGAAAAAGATGCTCAAGATTATCTTGGGGGGGTTGGATTAAGTGCTAAATTAATTTATGATTTACTAACCGAAACCGATTACGAAACTTTAAAACACAATCCTTTGGATCAAATTAATCCGCTTGTATTCGCAACAGGACCAATCACGGGAACCACACGACCAGCGTCGGGCAGATACTCGGTGTGTGGTATCTCTCCATTAACAAATATTTGGGGGGAATCTACTTCAGGAGGATACTTTTGCATTGCATTACGCAATTGTGGTTTCGATGCAATAATCATTACTGGAAAATCTGACAAACCTGTTTATCTATATCTTGCGAATTCAGAATTCCAGTTTAAAGACGCAAAACATCTATGGGGGGAAGATAGCTATGCAACACAAAAACTGATTAAGGAAGAATTACAGACGGAGAAAGTCAGAGTTGCATGTTGTGGTTTAGCAGGAGAGAAACTGGTTCGATATGCCTGTATTATGAATGATGACGGGAGAGCTGCAGGACGAACTGGGATGGGAGCACTGATGGGATCAAAGAATTTGAAAGCTATTGCGATAAATCCCGGAAAACCACCAAAAGTAGCGTCCCCAAAAGAAATTACGGATCATCGGAAGAATATTGATTATTTATTATCAGACGATCTTGTGTCTAATATCACCTCAAAAGTGTTCCATCTATTTGGAACTAACTCCTACATGGATATGGGGATGTTCGCGGGGGATGTACCTACAAAATATTTCACCGAAACTGAATTTCCTGCAGAGTTACTTACCACTAAAACGCTGAAAGAGGAATTTCCTATGTTTATTTCTGGATGTGCAGGATGCACGTTACAGTGTGCCAAACAAACAGAAATCGAGCTTGACGGTAAAATTCTAGTTGATGGACCAGAGTATGAGTCGATGGCAGCATTCGGATCCATGTCTGATATTTACGATGCAAAATCAGTTATACTAGCCCATCATGAAAGCAATGTCTATGGTATTGATACAATTTCAAGTGGTGTGGCAATTTCTTTCCTAATTTATCTTATAGAAAATGAGATAAACATACGTCAAATAAGACGACGGTTGAAGTTTACAATTCTAGAAGAGTTCCACTGGGGTAATCCAAACCTTTTGCATAAATTATTAAAATTAATTGCTGAACGAAAAGGAATTGGGGATGTTTTAGCAGAGGGTGTGAAACGAATGGCTGAAATATTAGGAGTGGATCCTGAATTAGCCGCTCATGTGAAAGGATTAGAGATTCCTATGCACGATCCTCGCGCAAATGCAGGACAAGCCTTATCTTATATGACAGCTTGCGTAGGAGCAAACCACCAGAAATGTGATTGGTTTCAAGTAGAAAGTCAAACAATAATCTTTCCTGAATATGATGTTATCCCCGGAGAAAAAGATGATATCACTGGACGTGAGCGTGGAGTAATAACATTCCAAGATATACGAGGAATCGATGATTCTGCCGTGAATTGTCAATTTCAGACCCCTCCAAAAATTAGTGATTACGCCAAATACATCTCATTGGCTACCGGACATCGATATACTCCTCAAAGTATTGTGAAAATGGGGGAGCGTATGACTAACATAAAACGCCTCATCTCCTGCAATTTAGGTATTACTCGAGAAGACGATAAATTGCCAAAACATGTGCTAAAAGTATTCGAGACAGGACCAACTGCAGGCGTGAATCTCCAACTTGAAGAAAACTTGAAAACCTATTATAAATTACGTGGGTGGGATTGGAATACAGGTAGACCGACCGTTGAGAAGCTTCAAGAATTAAACATATTAGCTGGGGGAATCCAAAAAATTGATGAAACTGAAAGAAATTATCCTAGTTCTGAAGAAATGCAAGAAATGGAGCAGTTGAAAGAAAAATACTTACCTTTAGTGATAGAAAGCAAGATGGTTCCAGAAGATATTTTTAATTATTTACGTTTTGTGTGTTTGTTCGGTCGTTCGGATCAAGATTTTCAAGATGAATTCGGTAATGTTTCAGATATTTTTAGGTTGTCAGTTTTAGATCTTCCAGATGAGAAATGGTATTGGATGAAATTAGATAAAGGAAATTTCAGCGTGAAGAGAGGGACAGGCCCTAAACCTACCTTAGAATTGATTTTTAAGACTGAAAAAGCATTTATGGGTGTGATGAATCGCACATTAAACCCTGTAACGGCTGTAATCTCTGGTAAATTGAAAGTGAAACCGATAAATAAAGTTAGAATTTTTCAGAATTTCATGGGATTGTATATGGATAAGTTTGGATTGAAATTTTGAAAAAGAGAGTTATCTCTTTTTTAATTCTTGAAGGTTACTGCACCAACTAGCGCTAAGATTCCACCACCTGCAGTGATGAAGTATCCAAATCCTAAACGCCATTTGGAAAATGCTCCTGAATCCCAAAGAGCAGATTTACCAAGTAAATCAGCAAGATCTCCAATCCAAGAGCCCTGTACCAGGAATAAAAAGACAACTAATCCTGCGATCACCGCAAGAGAGCCGATAAATGAAAGAAATTTATTACCTGGTAAACATAACAACGCTCCTACCCCAGAAATAATTCCTGGAAGAAGATAAGTAAATTCTGGACTGAAATATGGATCAGAATCCCCGAAAAATGCACCAGCCCATGTATTGGTGTAATCTACATTATCTCCCACTACAGATAGAAAGTTCCACCATCCGAGTTCACGAATAAATATACTTAAAACAACGCCTAATACTGCAATTACACCGCCAAGTATCGCAATATAGGATCTTTTTGTTCTTTTTCCCATTATATTCACTTAATTTATTCTTAATATTCTCCTTATCCTACCCCGATAATTTAAGTCTATTTTTTATGTTGAAAAATGAAAATCGATGGACACTGAATCGTCACATTTGGTAGAAGCTTTATATCAGATCCGATTGTTGTAATTTGTATTGAGTTGAATAAAATGTGGCAAGATTGGGCTGGAGTTATTCTTGGATTGCTATCCGGAATTTCTAATCATTCAGGTACGATTTTCCAAAAATTGGCACTTAATCGACTTCCCGATAATCAAAATAAAGTTACTAAACAATTGCTCAAAAATCCTTTGTGGTTGTTTGGTTTTTTTCTTAATTTAATTCTCACATCAATTTTTAATATATTCGCACATATGTGGGTAGGTCCTGCAGTTCTCCAGGGATTAAATGCTGTTGGATTAATAGTATTAGCAATGGGTGCTGCTTACATCTTAAAAGAAAAACTGCAAGCTCCAGAAATAATCGGTATAATAATTAATATCATTGGTGTGACCATATTCGGACTGGCTAATCTTGTGGTTAAAAATGACACCTATGATTTCACAAACACGGGATTTTTGATTCGTATATCAATATTTACAGGAGTTTTTACTCTGGCTACATTAATCTGTGATATCTTCAGAAAAAAAACTCCTATTCTTCCAGCTTTAGAATCCGGGTTTCTCTTTTTAATGACTGCTCCATGGATGTCTGTCATGATTGCAACTATCGGAAAAGCTTTCACTGGTGCTGCGTCGACAAATGAAATAATTTTGTTTATAATATCTTGTTTCGTTCTTCCCGGGACAAATTACTTTGGAGTTGTTCGACTCCAACAAGCATATGCTAAAAAAAGTCGACAAGCAGCAAATCTAAGAATAGTCCAAATGATTCCGACACACATTGGGCCCTTAATTTACTTCTATCTGATTTATTTTGCTCCAACTCCTACTCCATTTTCCCTATCGCTTGCTTTAATTGG
>JAEOTN010000256.1 GCA_016839865.1 Promethearchaeota archaeon
CCCATCGAAGATCACATTCAGTGCATTTTACAAGGAATACATTTCCATGGACCTCTACTAATTTATTAGGCCGAATTCCTGAAACTCGATGTAATCCATCTAAATTCATAGTGATAACAAAATTTAACATACCATTATTCTGCAGTTTCACTAAAGCATGGTGCGTTCGATTCGGACGATAGCCCATCATTTCATCTGAGGAAGCAGCAGCATTTGGAACAATGTCCGGAGCTTGCATTGCAAAATCCATATCGGGTAATTGTGCTTGTAATTCAGGAGCTTCCATCGCATTTGGCAGAGATCCTGATTGTAAACTCCCCTCTCGAGGATCTGTACTTGAAAAATCAGGTAAACCGGATTCTGTGCTTATACCTGCACCAGTAAAAACTGCAACATATCCACTGTTTTTTATTAGGTTAGTTAGTTCACGAATTTTGTCATTCATAACTCTTAGAACAGTGTTTCTTATTTTTCTATGTTTTGTCTCAATTCAAATATCTACAATACCATCTCGGATTTTTCTATATTCATCCAACATTGCCATCGCATTTTCCAATTTCACTTTGTCATGTAATGAGCCACTTGCAGCAAACACATATCCTGAAATATCGTCTGAATCCCCTTTTGCTTCACGAAAACATCTATGAACATAATCTCGGGCATCTTGAGGTGTTCCGAATGGAAGAGTGTCGGATGTACACACATTCCCAATTATTGCGAGTTTATCTCCCCATTTCTTTTTCACTCGTTCAATTGTCATTCCAGATGATGGTTCTAAAGGTTGAATTGCATGATAACCTGCATCGATAAAACATTCCATTAATGGATCTATAAATCCATCAGTATGCATGAAAATCACGCCACCTGCTTCTCGAACCAGATTACAAACCCTAGTTGCATATGGAGTTACAAATTCTCTATATTGTTTGGGTGAGAACATAGGGCCTGTCTTAAAGGCTGCATCATCTGCTGTCACAAAACATTTCCATCCAGCTTTGATAGCAGCTTTAAATGATATTTCAGTTTGCTTACATAATAAATCATAGAATCGATGTAATAATTCAGGATTCTTTCGCATTAGACGTGCAGTGAGTGCAAAACTGATGGCTTGATTTCCCGGCTCCATAACAAGGTTTCTCAGCATAACTGGTAGGAAATCATGTTTCATACATATTTCCCGGGCTTTTCTATGTCGATTTATCTGTCTTTCTGAGGGAGTCCTAATGGATAAATGATCTAAGAAAAACTCTAATTCCTCTGCTGTCTCAATCCCGGGCCTTACAAACCAATATGTTATCTGGTTTTTTGTGTATATTGCCCCTGTTGGAGTCATGACATAGAATGGGTGTTTATCTTTATTTATCTGAAATATGCGTTTAAGTATATATCTACGTAACTTTCCATCCGGAATAAAAAACGCTCTTGGGGCACTGTGCCAATGAGTATCATACCCGAAGTGTTTGTAAAGAGTGAAATCCCCAATTGGAGTCTTGATCTGTTTATCCTTCGGTATATTAGGATTTTGTTTCTTCCATTCTTTCTGCAATCCTGGCATAATCGATTGCACAAAATTGGTTACTTTATCAGGAGTTCCTAATCGGAGTGCAGTAATAAATCGCTGTTCAGAAGGGCACGTTGTCATAGTATCACAAATTGGGTAAGAATATTATTTACATATCAAAGATTCTATTAGAGATTAGCGATAGTGAGATTGAGATTTATGACCGATGATATAGTAGTAATTGATGAAAAGCTTGCAGAAAATGGTGTGAATATCCATCTCTATTACGTTATTCTTGATAATTTTGATAATACTATTACTGATTATAATTATTCTGAAATGGTAATCAAACCAGAAACTCAACGAATTAACGAGCTATATACAATTGAGACGATTAAAGAAGACCCAATAATTGCAGCATATCGTAAATTTTATTGGACTCACTTGAAAATTGATCCCACTAAGATTCGACCAAGCGGAGAAGCACTTGTGCGACGAATCCTGCAAGGAAAAAAACTCCCAACAATATCTTACTTCGTAGATGCATATAATTGGGGTAGTTGTAGCTCTCTAATACCCATAGGTTCATATGATTTAGATAAATTCTCGACTCCCATTATTATTCGATACGCAGTGCAAGGAGAGAAATACTCTGCTATCGGTGGCAAGGAACGCATAATGAAGGGCAATGAAATAATGACTGTTGGGCAGAATGATGTAATTCTCTCCCAGTTTCCTTACAGAGATGCAGATATTACAAAAATCACCATAGATACAAAGAAATTGATCATTCTGGCAATGGGTGTGGGTGACGTGGCAAAAAAAGCAATTAAAAAAGGAATTACCAATACATTGAACTTCTTAAGAAATGGAATTGCTGACCATAGTGTGAAATTTATTGAAAATGAAATTGAATATGTATCTAACATCTAATTACTCCAAATTTAAAGAAATCCGTTCTCTATATACCAATCACGTGCATCTTCGACAATTTTATTCAATGGATGAACCACATAATCCAACTCTTTTACTGCTTTAGATGAGTCGTATTTGGGAAATTGATTCATCCAACGAGATTTACTAGGGCTAAGTTGAGGAGGTTTTTTCGTAAATACTGATATAAATTCCATTAAATGTCCAAGAAAAACAGACATACGAGGGGAAAATACACGGTCATTGGGTAATTTCATGTCGATAGATTTAGCGATTTCTTCAAAGACTTCCTTATACGTGTGCGTTGGTCCTGCACAGATGTAACGTTCTCCTGATTTTCCATGTTCCAATGCATTCAGATGTGCCTTAGCAACCTCACCTACATGCCCCCATGACTGTCCTCCGCAAGGGATTCCTGGTAACTTTTGATTTTTTATATTCAAAAAGACTCTCCCAAATTGAAGAGTAAAATCATACGGTCCCATTATCCCTCCAGGGCTAATTATAGTGGCATCCAATCCGTTGTTAGATGCTTCAAAAATAATTTCATCTCCTTTACGTTTGTTGAATGAATATTCATACTTGACATGTTCAATATTGTAATCTGACCAAGTTTCATCCGTCAAGCCATCAGGATTAATCCCAATTGTACATGCTGTTCCTGTATGTACCAGTTTTTTCACATTGTGCTTTAAAGCAGCATCAACTACATTCTGAACCCCATCAATATTTATTCTTCTTTGACGAGGTACGAGTTTAGACCACCATGATGTATCTCCCGCCATATGGATTACTTTATCAATTCCTTCCATAGCTGAATCGACACTCATTGGATCTGTTATATCACCATAAACAATTTCCACACCAGGTACATCAATATATTTAATAACAGAATTAGCTAATCCGAAAGCTCTAACTTTATATCCTCTTTCTATCGCTTGGAGGGTGACATTAGTGCCAATAAATCCAGTGGCACCCGTGATTAAAATATCAGGAGTATTCATTACTTGGGTTACTCCTTTTCTGTTTCCTGGAATAATTCGACTTCTTTGCGGTCTTTTGTATATTTTTGACTTTTCTTACCTGACATCACCTTGTTCAATGAGATTACCATCCATTCTAAGGAACCTGTGAATTGGATTTTTTCCCACCCCCAGCAAAGCAAAACCCACAAGAAGCCAAGAATTGCTCCAATACCGATGACAATAAACATTCCATCTCTCCATGCGGTTCCAAAAATTAAGTCAATAAGCTTTCCCAAAGCAACTGCAGTTAGTCCCTCAAAAATATAGATGGTCATTGAGAGATAACCTAAACGAGTAAACAATCGGGAGTTTCGAGTATTGATTCTCTGCCACTTTGGTTTAGCAAAATCAAACAGTGCTAATCCCAAAGAGAAAAATCCAAAACATATTCCTAGTTGCCCTATATGTCTCCAAAAATCAGCCCATAGTGCATAGGGAATTGTATCATATACCAAACCAGGATATAATCCACCTCTAATAATAATCATGGTTAACCCAACACCAAAAAACACAACAAACATAGATAATGTATATGCATAAATTCGTTTTGGTGCTACTCTGTCTTTTTGGGCTAATGCAAGACCTAAAATCGCTCCATAGCAAGCAAAGGCACTGATTGGGAAAATCGGGAAATTATCATACACCAGTAAAGCAAGAGGCCAAGAAAGCGCTGCTAGCCATGTTTTACCTTCACGTAGCATATTTTCAACAATAGGGGCTAGATACAAGCGTATAGGAATGGATAGTAATAAGATCACAGTTCCAACGATAAATAGAGTTATATAAACTGCTCTCCAATTTCTCTTACCTTTTTTAATAAATCGGGATGAAGCTATGCTGAGTATTTGAGGAACTAGATATGAATTAATCCCTAGTATTGTCAGCGATGAACTTGAAATAAACCAATAGTTTGGAATCACTTTATCGATCAGTGGGTGAGTGATTGTATATGTAAATAAGTCGGGGATATTCAGATCACGCACTCGTACGCCCCATCTTAAAGCCCAATAGAAAATTCCAGAATCTGCACTTACAAAGAACCTGAATAGAAAATTCAATGAAATCAGAGTAAAACATGCAATTAATCCTGAGAAAACTAATTGTCGGGGTTTGTTTACTCCTGAGTCTACACGTTTGTAAAACATGAATGCATTAACCGCGCCTAACACTGCTGAATAGATCCCTCCAATAGATACAAAAAACGTCAAAAAAGACATTAGGAAATCAGCTGGTTCGGCGGTTCCTTGTTCTCCAGCTGCACCTGTCCAAAGATGTAACCCTGTGTGGAAGATGATCAAAAACACCATTGCCCAACCTCTAGTGGCATCTAGAAACTTTATCCGTGCAAAACTCTTCTGTTCCGTCATAACTTCAAATTTGCCTTTTCTTAATTAAAATCTTTAGGAAAAAAGTAAACCTCTATGGAAGTTAGGCATAATGTTGATATTCTATATTATGTATTTTGAAACATCGACTAAATGCGATACAGATTTTGTGTGTCGAGTTCGAGAAAAATAGAATTGATAATTTTTAAATTATGATTTAACAAATGTAATTATAGTGACAGATATGGTAAGCGACAAAGACGAACTTAAAGAAGTGTATCAAGAAATGGCTGACTTGGGTTTAGAAAATCCAAAAGGACATAGATCTTTTCAACAAATTGCTGATTCATACGGTAGTGCTGCTAAACCTGAACCGAAAAAAGACAATAATGGGAGATTTTGGCAAATAGATTTTCTAAAGGCTTTTTCAATAGCTCTTGTAATATTAGACCATTCCACGACTCACAATCAAAACTTCGCCCTTGCATCTCCGTTGTGGCAAAGAATTGCAATTCCGATATTTATGGTGGTGCTAGGGTTTAATTGGGCTAAATCATTGAATCAGAAGAGACATTTACCATACTATAAGCTTTTCTCATGGCGACATTATTGGCGAAACAAAATAGTGCGTTTCCTATTACCATATGCGATAATATACTTACTTTCGACAATTCTTTTCTTCGCTTTTGAGCGTCAAGTTCCAGCTTTCTTCCCTTGGGCGGATCCTTGGTTTAGATATATAGGATTTACACCTGTATATGGACCTGGTCTTTGGTTTATTCCCACATTGTTCTTAACAATTATAGTATTCCCATTTATCTACGTTTTATTTGATTGTTTTAACCGAATTCGTGGTTTGAAAAAAGTACCTATTATTGGATCTTTGCTGGCATTAATCATCTGTTTTGGCATCGAAATAGGAATTACGATGTTGTTTTATGATTATGTTTTCATTGTAGGAATCCCTATCTATTCTTTATTGTTTACACCGCTTTCCTTAATGGTTGGAATTGGATTGGGTATTTTCCTTTCTCAAAATCATAAAATCAGCGCATTACGTAATATTGTGATTTGGATATTAGGACTAATTAGTCTTATAATTATTATTGTATACACGTTTGTTTCTGATCCGCTATCGATTTCATCGCCTTGGATACAACAGATAGCAATATTCGCAGATAATTTATTGGATTGGGGGCTTGGCGATTATTTCTTTGCGTTTACTCCTTATTCTGCGTTGCTAGTATTCCTTTTCCTGAATATTTTACCCAAAGATCCGAAAGGTAAATTTGGTAAATTTATTCGATTGATAAGTAAATCGACTTATCACATCCTGATGGTTCAAATATTCTATTTCATGATAATCTACACATATTTTTTGGATATGAATGGAATTTGGGGGACTGTGCTCAGACATGGAAGTTATCTACCCATGTGGGCAAACTACGTATGGTATCCAATTAATTTAGCCATTACATTTACTTTAGGAGTATTGTGGTATAAATTAGAAAATCAACTCCTTTGGAATAACATTAAAACTGTGGATAAAAGGAGACTGGAACGAGTAAAATCGATGAAATTATGAAGTGAAATATTACAAAAAATCCAATTCTTTTTTTTAGCTAATTCTTAAAAGCAACAAAAACTCGTAATTAAGAAAAAAAAATTAAATTTTAATTATAATGTTGAATCGGTGGAGTGGATATACTATTATCCACATCAATAGTATTGGGACTATTCCAGCAAGAACTAAATCTAAAATAGGACCGTACCATTCCTGTATTCCAATTAAATCGAATCCATATAGGATCATACCCATATACACGACTTCATTGATAACCATTGATAAAATGAACACAAGCAACATGTTTTTGCCTAATGGGGTAAGAATTGGAAGTTTAAACCCATGTTTCCCCATTTTATAGAATGCAAAGATAATGAAAGCACTAAATCCTATTGCCATTGTGGATATTGACATATTTGCACGATGATGATCTGCCCATTGTATAAACCAAGAGACATATGACAACACCATGAATCCAAAGGCTAATGGTAGTACACGCTTTTTCCAATTATCCTCTTTCACAGTACCATCAGAATTAAAGATCCATCCAGAAATTCCTGCAGCAATTATTGCTGTTTCTACTAGACCTAATACCCCAAGAATATCATCCCATTGGCCTAACTCTATTAATGGAGTAAATCCACCTTGTGGTGCACCAATATACCAAATCACAGTAGTTACAATCATTAATCCAAATCCAATCCAAAATCTGGTATCACCTTTTTTGAATAAAATGGATACTAATGCGGCTGCTAATCCAGACCATGCGATAACAGCTAGAGTTCCGTTTACAAACGCCTCTTTAAAGTCATAAGGTCCACCTTCAAGGAAATATTCAACTAGAATATGCAAAGCAGCTAATGCGAATATAGCACCCACTCGAATTGCTGTATGCACCCAGACTCGCCATTTTTCAACAGTTTTTTGTTGCCTCTTCATAACAGCAAAGGCTTGCATAAATCCTACCAGAAAGATGAAAATTAATTGTCCCATATCAATTAGGGTGATTAAATCAGGCATACCGGAGAAATTAACGTATTTATATCCATGATTAACCATTGGTGGTAAAATTGGAGCAACTCCACCTTGAGGATTTTTGGTGAATTCATAAGCAAAAGTCTGGACTATGAACAAAACAATTACTATACCTCGAAATTGATCTAGCCATTCAAATCTAATTCTACTCTTTCGTCGTTCTTTTCTTATATTTTTTGGAGTTTCTACTACTTCTTCACTCATACTAAAACACCAAACGATCATTGAACGTTTGCAAATATAAAACCTACATTTCAGTTATAACAGCGATAAATGGAAATTCGATTCTCTGTTTTTCAAAATATTTTTTGATAAAAGTTAAACAGTTCCATAACTTTCTTTTTATAATTCAATCCCCGAAAAAACCCTTTAGTGGAGAACGATCGGGATTAAATGATTTTGAACCCTCCTAAACACGTGAGGTAATCATAAATGGTTACGCATGAGAATGAGAATATCGATAAAACAATTGATTTAATAGGACTATTTTGCCCACTGCCTTTACTGAACACAAGAACAGCAATAAACGAAATAGAAATCGGACAGATATTAGAAGTTTTTAGTGATGATCCAGCGAGTGACAGTGATATCAAGGCTTTAATCAACAGAACCGGGCAGGAACTAGTGAACTTTGAAGATAATGACGGAGAATTTCGATTTCTCATTAAAAGACTAAAATAATTCGTGATAATAATGCCAGAAGACAAATACTTACTCTATGTGCAGACATCTGATGATCCGGAGAGACAATATTCACCACTAATACTCGCACAGACAGCAATAGCCATGGATGTAAAGGCTAAAATTTACTACCTAGGACAAGGTCTACGAATTCTAAAAGGCGATACAGCAAAAAAAATCCAAGTTGGTAGTTTTCCCAGCGTGTATGACACACTCATGAAATGTATTGAGATGGGTGCTGAAGTATATGTATGTGAAGCGAGTAAACAAATGCTGGGATGGGAAAAAGTCGAATTGCCTAAGGGATTGAAAGTAGTAGGTGCAGGAACACTTAATGACCTTGTATTAGATGCTGCAGGAACAATGTGGTTCTAACATAAAACATACTGAGAAAAAATGAC
>JAEOTN010000257.1 GCA_016839865.1 Promethearchaeota archaeon
AAGCATGTAACTGTCTTCCAAAGGATAGTAAACGTCATCTACACGGGGAATATCTAATTTATTCAATAATTCGGAAATTTTCACGTAACTCTAACCCCTCAAATCATTCTTTTCTTTCTGAAAAAGAGAAATAATCCAACTACGGAAATAATCATTCCTCCAATGACGACATAAAAGGGCCACAATATTTTACCTTCAGGACTTATGAAATTCATGCCAAATAGACTCGCAACAAGACTTGGTAGAAGTAGTAATGAAGTGATGAAAGTAAAACGGCGCATAGTTTCGTTAAGACGAGTGCTATGAGAATTATAATACATATTTGTAACATCGGTAAGTAAAGTGCGAATGATATCTGATTCGTCTAATAGGTGTTTTATGTGATCATCCAATTCAGGGGGGATATTCTCAACTGAAAAAAGATTCTCTTTGCCCGTTCGAATATTATTGATAATTTCCCTATCCGCTTGAAGGATTTTTACAAGATCTAGTAAACGATGACGCATCTTCAAGATATCATACAAGAGAGATTTTGAAGGTTTCTCGATAATTTGATGTTCATATCGGTCGATTTGTTTTGTCCACACTTCTAGTACTTCATAGATCTGGTCAATCATTACATCCAGATATGTAGAAACAAAGTATGAGATGCCACCTTTTGCAATTTTGGAAGGATATTTATTAAATCTCTTAAATACGGTTGAAATTGGCATAGTTTGGATGTTCTTATGAATGGAAAAAATGACGTTATCTCGAATAATTACTCCTACTTGATGTTCTGATAACTTGATTTTTGAATCCTCTTCAGCTACAGTTAAGCATTTAAACAAGATAAGAAAGAAATCAGGATATGAATCCGCACGAGGGCGTTGATCTGTAATTATCTCTTCAATAATATCTTTACCTACATCTAAAAGGTGTGTTAATCGCAGAGCTTCTTCATTTTCATCAATCACATTATTTGGATTTTCCAAAGTTATATCTATGAAAGAATAAGGATATTTCTGACTCATTTTTGCAGGATGATAAACATCCTTGAGTCCTTGATCGGGAAGTTGAAGATTAGCTCTGGAGGGTATTTCCGCTATTGGACGACCGTGTACTTCGTCCACAATGTAAAAGTAATTTACAATCATTGTTATTCCCATCCATGGTGTACTAATCCCATCCGAATAGTAGACGTGTTACGAGGTTATAATGGAGACTTCTTTTATAATTGTTTCTGACGAGATTAGTTTCAAAATGAGTTAATGATTCAAACAAATCTACTAACAACTAAACCCCACACAATTTTATATTTAGAAACAACACATCAGATCCATAAGACACAGTTATAGGTAAACTAAAAATAACTGTATTTATTGTACAACTTAAGGTAAAAAACGATGGTTTTCAAAAAGTTATTCCCAAAGAAGAAAAAAGCTGATAAGGTTGAAACCGCAGCTCGAATTAAGACTACAATTCATCATCTTAACCTAAAAAATAAAGAATTCGCTAGAAAAAGCCAAGAAGCTCGTTTACGTGCAATGAAAGCTTTGAAAGCTGGTAATAAAGATATCTCAAGACAAATGTTGATACGCTGGAAGACGTATCGCTTGAAATCTGAAAAATATTTCAATATGATCGGCAAACTTGAACGTCATATGGATGCATTAGACGAAGCAAAGACAATTAGTGATGTCACTGGTTCTCTAGAAGCAAGTTCATCTGAATTAAGTAAAATCGCTGCAAATGTAAACCCTGAGAAAGCAATGGAACTAGTAGACACTGCTGAAGAATCTATAATGCAAATCGAAGAAGCGGGAGATTTACTCGCAGGGGATTTGGAGATCGATTTAGGAATTGACGTTGAAGATGAGTTACAGAAATTAGAAACTGAACTCCTAATGTCTGAAGCTTCTGGCATGCCTACAGTTCCTGAAGATATGAGCACTGAAAGTTTTGATTTTGATTTTGACGATGAAGAACCTGAGATTAAATCGAAAGACAAAATCAAGAAAGAGATTGAAAAACTCAAAAAAGAACTAGATATCTAATTTTTTCTTATTCTTTATTCCGTAATTTCCCTCCAAAGAACGTTTTCCAGATGAAACGTCGATCCGGAACATTTCTTTTTTCAAAATCCTCATATATTTCTGAATCATCATAGTCTACTTCATGGTAGTGAATTTGGAAATTTCTATGATTAAAATCGATGACTGCAAAACGAGCAATTGATTTGTTATAACATCCTAATGAACCTGGTGTGAAAAAAATTCGATTGTTTTCCTTTACCTCGTACTTCTTATGTACATGCCCGAATCCAACAAGAGAACCCGGACTATCAGAATATAGTTGAGAGATATTATCCTCATTTAATTTTTGGATCTTATAGGGATAGGTAGAATGAATTCGACTTGGATCGATTGGTATATGGGAAAAATAGCAAACAACACCTTCTATTTCTCTTGTAGCACTCAAAGATTGCGCTTTCAAGTATTTTATCATAGTTTCATCCAATTGCGAAGTATACCATTCAGTATGGGCTTTCTCACCTTCACTGATACCTTTCTTTATCTCATTTTCAAGACTAGATAATCCATTTATTGCAACTAATTCATGATTCCCATTTATGTATGTACAATTAGGTAAATTCATCAGCCTTGAGAGTGTTTCCGCAGGATAAGGTCCAATTCCAATGCTATCTCCACCTAAAATAAACTCATCCACACTTAATCCGTTAATTTTCTCCAAAGCTGCATCTAATGCAGGTAAATTTGCATGAATATCAGTTAGAAAAGCAAGAATGGTCATCTATAAGAACTATGACATTGGACTTAATTTTTCTTTTTGATCTCTTCAATATGTTTCTGGGTTCGATAAAGTTCTCGATATGCTTCCTCATACAATCCCAAAAACTCGGATTCTGATAACTTTCCCCGATCCCTTCTTTGAGTTAATATATCTAATTTCCGTTGTAACCATATAGCTTTCTCCTCCATTCGCAAAAGTTGTTCAGAATTGGATTTTGGAGGAATTAATCTAGATACATCGATTTCTGGAACATGCCGATTTTTTTGAACTTCAGGGGGTTGTGGTATGTGTAGATCTTCATCAGGGAGAACAGACATTAAATTGTTGATGATACTACCCGTTCGTGTTTTAGATCGAAGTGGAAATCGTGGTTTTATTGCTGGTTTTTCAAATTGAGGAGGTGGATTGTAATTAGAATTCGATGGATTCTCTGAATGGCGTGGTGGATACTTTTGTTGTGAATTCCTAGCCGGATAGGGATTATACGGATGAGATATTGTTCCTCGTTGATGATATTCAGGGGGAGAGTAACCTCCAGGTAAGGGTCGTTTTTGATAAATATCATAGAGGTTAGTCAAGTTATCCTGTTGAAATTTATTCATATTGTGTTGGGATGCAGATGATTGTCTTTGAAAATGATTTTGAGGATGTCCTACAGGGGTAGTTCTTTGTTGCTGATACGAATTAGAATGAGAATTATAGGTACCATGTTCAAATTCAGAAGCATCGTACAAATTATCTAATCTAAAGGAATCATTGCTATCCAAGATTGCAGTCTTATATCCAATTAAAGAAATAATAGCACTTTCTAATGCGTTTCGAAAACCTCGGATACTTACATCCGTGTGTTTAAGACCGTAAAGTAATTCCATGTCGATTTTGTTATTATCAAACACTCGGGCTTTCTCGATATAATGCTCAAGTTGGGCTAGGTTTTTCTTTGGAAGTTGGAATGAATATTTATTCTGTCCAAATTCTAAGACTAACTTCCTCATTACAAGACCTTTAACACGAACACGAGACAACTCATCTAATGATAATGACAATATCAAGTGAGGTTTTTTCTTAAAAACTCCCTTCTCCTGTAGGAAGTATAATTTCTGATTTGTCAATAGGATAGTTCCTGATCTAACGATATTGTGGTCTACTTCAGGATTACTAGTCTCCCCCAATTTGCCTCGAATTCCAAAAACAGGTTTTTCATTATAGTTAATATTCATTCCGAGAATCGAAAGATATCGCATGAACAATCGCTGGATGGAACTCATTAATTCGATTTTTGTTCTAACGTCTGAGAATTTTTCCTCCAATTTTTCATTGGTATAATTCCCATATGTGACGATTGTATCAGCAGACTTTTCTAGATCTTCAAGCTCTGTTTCCAGTACTGGGATTAACCGAGGTGGAGATTTTTCTATTTCAAAATAAGTCTTGAAATTACGGTTGATGCGCTGGAAAAAATCACTGGTTTTAGACTGAATCGCGTGTTTCCCATCTTTAAACAATTTTATTATGCTTAAGATTTCCATTTCCAATTGAGGGAAATGACAGATTTTCACCGAATCTTCTCGTAATCGAATTAATTTTTCTCTTTGTATTGAAATTGTATCTACAGCATACATTAAAGGGCTTAAGAATCTCTTTGATTCGGTGATAATACGTTTGAAGCGATTACGCATCTCATCAAACTTATCTACAATTTTAACAACTCCATTGCTCGAACAATTAGGACAAGTTTTCACTTGTTTCTGTACGGATGCAATATGTCGAGATTTGCATGATTTACATTCTAAAGAGGCCATATTTGCCATAGATATTTCATGGGACCCACAACTTGCACAGATAAGATCATCAGCAATAGCAAAATGCACACACTCCTGACAAAAAACTGAGGTGCAATCCTCACAAAAATAAGTTAAAAGGAGGTTGTTCTCACAAAAAGGACATAAGTTATCATAGTAGTCTGACATGCGATTTTCAATCCTCCTTTAGGTTTTTGAAGTGTTGTGTGTAGGTATGGCAAAGTATAGTAAATCAGCTTCTCTGGTGATAAGCATATCACAAACACTGTTTTGCTGTTATAACAGTAGGTAATATTCTGATGTTATTTATGTCGGATCTCGAACTATGATTTAAAGAGAGAAAAAAGGAGATTAATAAAATCTTCGTGAAGAAAGTTGATCCAATATTACTGATTTTGCGTTGATTGAATCACCATGGGTATCAAAAAATCCAACATAATTAGCATATATACTATGTATTAGCATTGCATATTCAGGTTGAATAGTGTTGAATGCATCTACTATTGCCGTTTCATTCATTAGGAAATCCGGGACATATGGAAGCATCGCTAAATCTACAAGCCCAGCAAGTTGTTCATATTCTGGGATATTTCCAGAATCTCCAGCATGAAAGATCGAAAATCCATCAATATCTATTAAATAACTAGTCCAATTATCATTTTTAGCATGAATTCCATCTGGAATAGTATATTCAAAAAATGCAGTTATTGTAATTTTATCGGTGAGGTTCAATACGTCTTCCGGAACCATGCCTGTTCCATCGAATAAAGCAATTGCGTCAGACATATCTTCTGGAAAAATATTCAATGTGTCTTCTTTTTGGAGTCTTTCGATTACTGATGGTTGGTAATGATCTGTATGAGGATGAGTTACCATAACAACATCTGCAGGTTTAGGATTGTACCCCTGAGGAAATAAAATGGGATCGATATACATACGAACTCCTTTTGCTTCAATCATTACCCCCTCGTTGGATAAAAAGGTAAGTTTGACACCTGTAAATAAATAAACTGGAACCGTAATTGATCCAGCAACTATGATCACCCCAAACACAATTCCTAACACGATTAGTAATTTTTTCTTAGCTACCATAATTGATCAACTAGTGTAAATCAATTATTGTTTTTGTATCTTTGTTTTCTGTTTTTACGAATTTATGGTTATTGTAAATCGCTATATCCTCGTTTCTACAGATTAAATCATAATTGAGACGTTTCTCACAGTCACACTCGCTAATCTTTTAGCCCAGTTAGGTGTGGCTAGAATATTCCTTGAATTCCGAAATTTTTCTCCTCATTTTTTATCGTTTCAAAAAAGAAAGTGTGCGTAGTTGATTTGGATTTGCACATATAAGGAAAATTTCCATATTTCACATTGTTTTAAAGCAGGAGAAACAATGTTTTTCTCTTAGTACTCGGTGTTCTTTCGCTATAGATGAATAAGTCAAAAAATTTTAATTCGATGGTATATAGAATGAGATCACTCGTTTTGCTGTTGGAAAGAACATGAATGTTAAAGTAACGGTTTTTGATAGAATCCAGAATGATAAATTGGATATGGTGAAATTTGAAATTGAAGGTGTATCTTTGGAATTTGCTAACGCGTTTAGGCGTGTAGTGCTTTCAGAGGTTCCCACAATGGCCGTAGACGAATTAATTTTTCTCGAAAACGATTCCCCGCTGTTTGATGAGGTTATTGCTCACCGATTAGGATTGATTCCACTAACTACAGATCTTAAGTCGTATAATTTACCTCACGAATGCACATGTGGAGGTGTAGGATGCACATTATGCCAAGTAGAATTGACTTGCAGTGTAAAAGCTGACCTTGATGGGCACATAGTTCGTAGTGGAGATCTTCAGAGCACAGATCCCGCAGTCAAACCAGTATCTGATGATATTATTATTGCAAAGCTTCAAAAAAACTCCAGTTTAGTTTTTGAAGCATTCGCACGCTTGGGAGAAGGAAGAGACCATGCCAAGTACCAACCAGCCCAAATAGGTTTTGGATATTCCCCAGATGTCAAAATTAACAGCACTCTGTGCGCAAAGTGTCCTGATCAATGTATATCTAGTAAGCGATGCCCAGAAGAAATAATCGACTTTTCTGGTGGAAAAGCAAAACTAGTCAAGGATTATTGGCATTCATGCACAGTCTGTGAAGGTTGTTCTCGTAATTGCCCAATGGAAGCGATTACAGTAGATTCCAAACCTAATTCTTATATATTTACTATTGAAACTTCTGGTGCTATTAGTATCAAAGAAATCATAGACAGAGCAATGATTGTATTCCAAGAAAAAGTAACGGAATTTCAAGAACACCTAAAGAACAAGGAATTATTTCCGTTATAACTACCGGAAATATAATTTTGACTTATTTTTCACTTAGATCTGTTATTAGATTCTTTCTTCGTTTTTTCCGAATAAGAATGATTGTAGTCACAGATGCTCCAACAAAGACTAATCCACCAATGCTAGACACCACATATACCCAGGATTCTACTCCAACATCTCCAGTGTAAAATTGTACTTGTATTTCTTCTGTTTTAACTTGAATATCACCACCATCGACACCAAATACTCCCATAAAAGTCCTTTTTTTCTCAAAAATCCCATTATTCAATTTATACAGCACATCATATTTTCTTGTCCAAGAAAACTCGTTACCACGGCAAAAATATAGATCCATGTTTACTGTATCAAATATATTCGCATACTTCGTACCATATGTTCCTTCTTGATGAACTGCGTATAAAACGTCTGCACAAGCGGATACTGTTAAATCTTCTTCAGATGTTATAGAACTGAGCATATTAGTTGCTGTATTGTAACGTGCACAGGGATACCAACCATTAGCATGATTGACTAAATTGAAGTTTGTTGAGACAAGATACGTTGAACTCTCAATTCGAGTAAATGCCCATTGACCAGTACTATTAGCACTGACTACTACAGCATCTCCAAATTTATCTGCATAGTGAATCTGACCACCCATTGGGGACCATCTATGATTTTGATACCATACAATGACTTCACTAACATTTTGACAATCCCATAATACTTGAGCTAAAGCATGATTCGTATAGGGAAACGATGCGGATGGATCAAGATGCATTGTTGTGTCAGGGAGACCATTAGCATCAAAACACAAACCGTACTCATTCATTCCTCCCTGTGCCCATCCATCACCTGGATCACCATTATTATCAAATCCTACAAATACGGCTCCGTAGATCTCTTTTACTCCATCACCGGTACTAACTGACTGAGATGGGACATACCACCTATATACATTATTCAGCAAATAATCTTCAGTATTTCCAAAAAGTACCGTGTCTCCAATTGTTGCGGTAAATATTGTGCATGATGTAGCAATTCGAGGTGATGTATTAATACTTGATTCAGAAGAAGAAGGAATATAGAAAAGAACACTACTTATTGCGATAAAGGAGATGATTATGATATTAACAAGAATCTTTAAAGATTTAGTAGATCGAATAACATTAACCAAATAAGAAAATAATTTGAATGATATTTAAATTAAATGTAATACATTATCAGAATAGGAAAATAATATTAAAAA
>JAEOTN010000258.1 GCA_016839865.1 Promethearchaeota archaeon
CATCGAAAACCTTCTAAACGCCAAAAAGTTCTGCATAAGTTGCGGTGAGCACCATTGTGACTACTGTAGAGAAGAATATGGTCCTTTTTCTGAAAATATCGTAGGGTTTCACCAGTTTTCTGAGGATCTTCCCGCTATGTTGGAAGATCCAGAAGAATTATTACCAAAAGTCATTCCCCCAGCAAATGTGATTATAGCAATCAATTTGCATTGTGATATCTTAACTTGTATTCCTGAGTTTGCGCATAAAAATGGAGTGGGTGTAGTTATTGTTCCAATTGAGATAGGTGAGTTAGTTCCCAAGGGTTTAGAAATCCAAGTAAGTGAGGACTTCGAATCTTATGGAATAGAATACACTTTTGCACGACCGTTTTGTGCACTTAAAAAAAATCCACAATATAAGCGGATAAATGAATTTATAGATTTTTTCCAATTGGGATACCCGCAAATGGAATTCATAATTGAAAAAAATACAGTAATTGAATGTAAATTAAAAACTACTGCGCCTTGTGGCAATACTTTCTATATTTGTAGAGAGCTAGTACGAAAAAGAGCTCGTGTGAATAGGAGATTAAAAGAGCTTATTTCAAAATCTCATCACAGTTATCCATGCAATGCTAGTATGAAAGAAGATATCGCTCTAGGAGACACAACTTTACATGTTGCGGGATACCTTCATCGAGAAGCTATTTATGATGCAATACTGAAAACAAATAACTTTGCAGAGAGTAAATCCAAACAGATTGTTTCATTAAAAATTGAATTGGATGAACTACGAACAAAAACTCTTGAGAAATTATAATTTAAACATCAAATCTATGATTTTTTCTTCTGATAGAATTTCTCCAAATTCATAGCAATCAGAAAAAGTAAGCCTGTAATTAGGAATGGTGATGGAAGTATTAGAAACATACCCATTTTGTTATTTCCTGACGTGAAGTAAATCGGGAAACTCCATGTAATTGCCATAATAATTGTTCCAATTGCGCCTACTAACTCATTAAACCAACCAATGATAAAAAATGCCATCCAAATTGTCAATATTATAATGGTAGGGATGATTTCCTTGTATGCGTCAGGTTCTACATCTGGCACTTCCGAATCCCCAAATATGTTTCCTATAAAAACGATTAAAACAATTGTACAGAGAATACTTCCTAAAACTCGTGCAATCCACTGAAGTACTCTCGCACTAGTTCGCTCAGATTTTGTAATACCCATGTTAGTAGTAATAATGATCGTACTTGGGTTATAAAAATCATTGGTAGGAAGAAAAAATAATAGAAATGGTGTTACTCAATATAAATAGCAGGTTTCATTGGACGGGCTTTAAATCTCTTGTTTAGAGGGTCGTGTACGTTCTTATCACTTGAAATAGCTACGTTTATTGATGTATTGTATCGTTTTTTAAGTATTTCTGTAAATCCTTCAATCGCTTTCTTTTGTTCATTCGGTGTAATCATGACAATTCGAAAACTTGTTGGGTTTTTCATCATGGATTTCGCCTCTTGAGCGACCTGCTTCATGAACATTTTTAGTGTTGAGGATTGTTTTGCAGCCTGCATGATTTTTCCAATATTCATTGCTTCTCGATCAAACAAATCATGCGCTAATTGATACAATGTGTTTTTCCATGGCTCGTTAATATATATGTGAATCGTTTTTGGTTCGCTTTTCAGCAGTCCGATGATTTGATCAATGTCAGATATCAGTTGGTCCAGAAATTTCGCTTGTTTAGCATATATCTTATCTTGCTTTGTTAACTGAATCTTTGGGATAAGTGTGCTGGAACAAAAATCTGTTTTTGATTTTCTTAATCCCAATGTTTCATAGATTTCTTCACATAAGTGCGGAATTACTGGGGTTAAGATCAAAACTAAATCCTCAAATATTCGTCGGATGACTTGATCTCTCTCTGTCTTATCTTTCATCTCTTTATCATAATGGTCTAGTTCATTAATCACATTAAAGAAACCTGATTGAACATACTCCCTGACGTTGAATTCTTCTATGGCTTTCAATGATTTTGACATATGCAATTTAACGGTAGATAGAAGTAATTTTGACCTGAAGCTAAACGAAATTTCTTTTTGTTTCACATTCGCTATTGATTGTGAATATTCAAAGAATTTCCTCAGTTTCTTTTTCGAGTTTTCCACTTCCTTATCCCTCCAATCTACAACCGATTCTGCAGCAGCTACAGCAGCTAAATGAAGCCTGGTTAAGTCAACACTGTATTTATCAGGTATATATGCTAAATCGATCACATTTCCCTTGGATTTTCCCATTTTTGTTCCTTCTCGGATCAACATATCATTCAAAGAGAACGTCTGTAACCAGTATTTTTTTGGAAATACTGCAGCATGATGGAAAATCGCAAATGA
>JAEOTN010000259.1 GCA_016839865.1 Promethearchaeota archaeon
AATCACTATCTTGCCGATATTGTGAGTCATACAATAATTGATAATTGTACGCGAAATTTTGTGAAAAATATCATTGATTTTGTTATTTCGTAATCTATGTAGTCGCTCGATTCGCTTTGTTGTATAAGTTTTATTACAAATTTTTGCCAATGATTTATATTTTGCTAGTTTTTTGTTGTAAAATTGATTTATGCTCTTTAGAATACCGCCTTTGATAATCAACGGGGAATTTCCTGTTGTATCTGAAGAAGTTACGATATTTGTTAAACCAAAATCAATTCCAATTATGTTAGTTTTATCTAAATTAAGGCTAGTAGGGAATTTCGTATATATCAATTCAACGTTGTATCTATCACCATATGGTATTATTCGGACTCCATCAATTTTTTTTAAATCAGTATTAATTAATGGAAATCCATGTTTTTGCATCTTTTGTGTGAGAAAAACCCGATTACCTTTAATTCTACATTGTAATGACGTAAAATATACCATGAAACGTCCATTCTTGCGTTTGTATCCAGGTAATTTAGGTTTTCCAGTAAAACCTGAAGGATCTTTTTTCCAGACTCTTAAAGCTTGGAAAAAGCTTTTAAAATTACGATCTACTTGTCTGAGTACCTGTTGAGGTGGATGGGATCCACAAATATCATATAATTTTCGATATGTGGGATGATTTTTAAGCAAAACACATAGTTCGCTATATCTAATCCAATATTTTGTCTTGAAAAATTGTTGTCGAATGGTGTAGGTGGTAAAATTGTACAAATTTTTTGCTATAAACGTAATTTCATCCAAAAATTTTGATCTTTTGAATTGAATTTGTCTCACAAGTTGCACATGGAAATTATTTTTCCGTAATTTTTAATAATATAGAGGATCTCTCACAACTGTTCTTAAATCAAATTTCATTCTGACACTAGAGTAAAGTCAAAATATTATGATAACTTGAGGAACACGTTGTCGAAAATGCCTAAAAAAAAATCTGAGTCTCAACAAGTCAGGCAACCCATTGCTACCATCTTAGGTCATATAGACCATGGTAAGACATCACTTCTCGATTTCGTTAGAGGTACATTAGTGCAAAAGCGTGAAGCAGCGGGAATTACCCAGCATATCGGAGCATCTTTCTTCCCGATCCAGAACATTTTGGATTTTTGTGGTCCTAAATATAAGAAGATGAAAATCAATATTCCTGGCCTTTTAGTGGTAGATACTCCCGGTCATGCTGCATTTATGAATCTAAGGAGAAGAGGAGGAGCTGTAGCAGATATTGCAATCTTAGTTATCGATGTTACCGCTGGTTCCATGCCGATAACTTGGGAATCAGTCCGAATATTAAAAGAACGTAAGGTACCATTTATCATCGCTGCAAACAAGATTGATTTGCTCCATGGATGGAAGAGCATTGAGAAGGCAGATTTTATGCAGACATTCAAATCACAACCCGATTTTGTCCAGCAAGATTTAGATCAGAGAATCTATCAAATTGTAGGAGATTTCTATGATGAAGGATTTGCGGGATGTGAGAGATATGATCGGATTCAAGACTTCACTAAAAACATTGCAATTGTTCCTACGAGTGCAAAAACAGGCGAAGGAATACCCACTTTATTGATGGTTCTAATCGGATTAGTGCAACAATATCTTCAGAAGCGAATTAAGTTTACCGAAGGGGCAGCTAAGGGTGTAGTTCTTGAAGTAAAGCAAGATTCCCACTTAGGAACCTCGTTAGATTGCTTGATTTACGATGGAATACTAAAAAAGAATCAGAAAATTGTGATTGGAGGGATTCCACACGCAGTGAAAACAAAAGTGCGTGCAATTATGACCCCAAATGAACTGGATGAGATACGAGATCCTGAAAATAAATTCCTCCAGATTAACGAAGTACATGCTGCAGCAGGTATCAAAATGCTTGCTCCAAATATAGATAACGTCGTTGCGGGTGCTCCATTACGCAGTGTATTGGAAGACGAAGATATAGAAGAAGTGTATAAAGAAATCGAAGCAGAATTAGGAGAAATCCAGATTGAAACTGAAGATGAAGGCGTAATTCTAAAGGCTGATACATTGGGTTCATTAGAAGCAATTGTAACATTATTCAAGGAAAATCAGGTTAAAATTCGAACAGCACGTGTAGGACCAATTTCAAAACGAGACATCATGGAAGCAGTAGCAGTCAGAGATGATGATCCCTATAATGCAGTGGTATTAGGCTTCAATGTTGACATCTTAAAGGATGCAACTGAAGCGTCCAACGATCAAGGCATCCGTATCTTCACGAATGATGTAATATATCGTTTAATGGAAGAATTCACTGAGTATCGAGATAAACGTAAAGAAGAGGACGTATTAAAAGAATTTTCTGACCTTGTCCAACCGGGCAAATTCCAAATCATCCCAGATTTCGTATTTAGAAAATCCGAACCTGCAGTTGCTGGAGTGAAAGTTCTAGCGGGAATAATTAAACCAAAAACTCGGTTAGTTAATCAAGATGGTCAATTTGTAGGAAGGCTGCATCAAATTCAAGAAAATAACGAAACTGTTAAAGAAGCAACGAAAGATATGGAAGTTGCAGTCTCAATACGAAATGCGACAATAGGACGCAACCTAAAAGTTGAAGATACTTTGTATATCTACGTTCCCGAATCCCACGTTCGAACTTATAACGGTAGATTTCGAGACGAATTATCAGAAGAACAAATCGAATTAATGCGGGAATTCATAAAAGTCATGAGGAAAAAATACTCACCATATTGGGGATTATAGGATCCTATATGCTATTTCTCTCTATCAAATCAGTATATACGTGAATTTCTCACTCAAATAGGGCAAAATTTTTAATTTAGCGATTATAGGAACATAATTACTTCATAATGAGTAGTGGATTTTTCCATCTTCATAATGATTAATACTGAATAATACTGATGAACTGAATAACTATGAGTGAAGACGAAAATTTATACAAAATTAATATTTCCGGCACAGAAGGCGTTGGAAAAGGAAAAACTAAGGTCATTACCTTACAGAAGATTGATCCTTTAGTAGGCAAAGTAATTGGTGAGGAATTCGATGGTGGACTTGTTGGTCTACCAGGATATCAGCTTAAGATAACGGGTGGATCAGATATGTCAGGTATTCCTATGAAACCTCATGTTCACGGACCAGTGAAAAAGAAACTCTTACTGACAACGGGACCGGGATATAAGCCTAAGAAACGTGGAGAGAAGAAGCGCAAAGTAGTCCGAGGATCTGAGATTACGGACGATATGAAGCAATTAAACTGCGTCGTGATCAAAATGGGCAAAACAAAACTGTTTGAAAAAGCAGATGAGGAGTAGAGGCGAGCGCAATGGTAAAAGTAAGAGTATGTAGTTTCTGTGGCAAGCAAATCCAGCCCGGACAGGGTATGATTTATGCAAAAAATGATGGTTCTGT
>JAEOTN010000260.1 GCA_016839865.1 Promethearchaeota archaeon
ATAGCGATTGATTCGTAATCAATAGGTCGAGGGTTCAATTCCCTCCGGAGGCTTTTTTTTCCTCACAACAATGCCTTGTATTTATTACCTTCCAGATCAAGATTAATATCTGAGCGTCGTATATGTGCAGGAATGTAATCTAACACAGCTTTACAACGATCGTCATCTTCTAAACCGTGTTTTAATTGCTTATCTCTCACTTTTAATGCAACCATTCGGGTTCTCCCGCCCTTTCTCCCAAAAGAAACCAAACGTGAGGAAACTACACCCGATAGATCCAATTCTTTTACTAGATCTGCCACTCTTTTTGAGGTAAGAGCATTCATGCTATAGACTCGTTTACTTAGCTCTTTATAAGTATTGTAGATTTCGCCGCTATTGGATTCGGGGATCTTTTTGTGCTTCTGATTTAGATATATTGAGAGTAAGATGATTTTCTGTTGAACTGGTAAATTTCGAATAAATTCCTCAGTTGTATCTTTTTCAAGTTCAAATTGAGCTGAAATTACATCTTCTTGTTTTAGTACGGATTTTCCACTCCTTTCTACTATTTCTGCACATCTACGTAATAAAGAGAGTGCTCTCCGCGCATCTCCATTTTCTTTTGCAGCGATAGCAGAACATAATCGAAGGGCTCCATCTTCATAACTATCATTCTGAAACGCCATTTCTGCTCTTGATTTTAAAATATCATACAATTCTATTGCATTATATGCTGGAAATACTAGTTCTTCCTCACACAAACTAGACAAAACTCGCGGATCTAAATCATCTTTGAAATTTAAGATATTTGAAATACCGATTAAATTTACACTAGAAAATGATAAGTTCTCATTTATTCGAGTTAGAACATAAAGGATAGAATCTTTTGATTCTTTATCTTTAAGCGAATCAATTTCATCTAGTATTATAAAGCATAATGCCTTTTTTGATTCAAGTAGAGAAATCAATTTACCTATCATTACATCACGTGGGGTTCCAGTGGGTGGTAAAGGATCAGTTTCATCTAGGAGGTTGCATAATGTGGCTAGAACCCTATAGCCTGATGTAACTTGATTACAATTAATATATATCCATGTTGGAATGGGGATTCCTATATCTAAACATTTTTGACCTAACTTGGTGCTCACATGCTTAACTACAGCAGTTTTACCCGTTCCAGTCTTACCATAGATAAACACATTAGAGGGAGTAGAATTCTTTAGTGTGCAAGCCATTATCTGTGCTATTGCCCGAATCTGGTTATTACGATGTGGTAATTCATCAGGAATAAAAGTTGCCATTAAACAGTCCCGATTTTTAAATATCTGAGGCTTCTCCAAGTAGTCATCAAAAAATTGATCCAAATTAAATGTCTTCTGCTTATTTGTCGTTGTTTACACACCCTATTTCAATAAAACTCGTAAATTTTCATCCAAAGTGTTTCGAATGTTACAAAATTAATAACAATTAAAGTTTATACTGTTATTTTCGAAGTTTACGATTTTATGTCGGTGAAACAAAGAATGTTGGTGAGATATAAAAACCCAATTGTTAATTCCGTAGTTATTAAGGAAATAATAGAAAGACGTTTTGTTGTTAATCCGTTAATTTAGAGATCTCTTTTAATATGTTTGTTAGTGTTTCTCCAGCATTTTCATGAAATAGAACACTAGCTGCCGTATCGAAGGGAGTAGGTTGGTTATTGATTATGATAAGATGCGCTCGATTTTCTAATGCATATTGTGGACAAAACGCTGCTGGAGTTACAGAGAGACTAGAACCAACAACTAAAAACACATCAGCGAGCTTAGAATGATTAAAAGATTCTCGTATTTCTTTTTCTGGTATAGGATCTCCGAAATTTACTACGGAAGAGATAATTCGTCCACCACAATTAGGACATTTGGGCTGACCTTCTTGTTCTGGATGAGTACGATATGCTTTCCCCCATTTTTTCTCATCCCAGAATCCTCCTTTCTTGAATTGTTTATCGCATTCTAAACATCGCATGAGTTCCATATTACCGTGAAATTCTGCTATAAGATCTTCATTTACACCTGATTTCAAGTGTAAATTATCTACATTTTGGGAAATGAGAAATTTCATCTTTCCCATATTTTGAAGCTCAACGATAGCCTTATGAGCAAGATTTGGATCCACACTAGACCATTTTGGCATTTTAGGTGGTGGTAATCCTTTATCTCTTCGAGTCCAGAGCCCATTAGGTCCTCGATAATCCGGAATCCCAGACTCGGTTGAAACTCCGGCTCCAGTGAATATGACAAGGTATTGCGAATTATGAAGGAGATTTACTGCTTCTTTAATCCGTACTTCATAGTTTTCTGATGCCATTAGGATGGTGAAGAAAATCGAAATTATAAAGATCTAGATCCTACTATTTGGTATGGAACCTTTGATATTGCTATATGGAGCAGGTGCAATAGGATGCACAATATATCGTTGGTTAAAACCATTTTATAGTAATTTAACACTAGTAGCACGTGGGAAAACTGCCGAACGAATTCGTTCTATGGGAATAAGTATCTATGAAGATAAATCTCGAAAATTAGATACAGATTCAGAAATAAATGTGATAGAATCTCTTGATGAGTTAGTTGAGGAACCGGAAATAATTGTTATTACCGTAAAAAACTACAGTCTGGAGGAAGTAAGTCATACTATTAAAGAAAAATTCCCATTAAACAAATCATTAATCGTTGCACTACAAAATGGTGTAGAGAATCTAAAAATTTTCCCAAACTACTTTTCTCGAGTAATTTACGGGGTAATTTGTTATAATGCATGGAGAGATTCCCCTCACATTATCGGGTACAAAGAAAAAGGTCCAATAATCTTAGGAACCCCTGACAATAGCTTACAAGAAGAGCTGAATATGGTTAGGAACATTTTCCAAAAAGGATTTACATGCGAAATTACTCCTCATTATTTCGATGCAGCTCATAATAAAATACTTCTAAACCTCTCGAATTCTTCTTTCACCTTACTCGGAGTTGGATTTAAGAAAATATCGTCCATGAATAAATTTAGGATATTAACCACTTCCATCACATATGAAGGGTTGAAAATTTTAAAAAAAGCAAAAATTAAACAAATAAAACTCGGCCCCCTTCCCTCTTGGAAATTGTTACGAATCGCAGCGACTTTACCAGGCTTCATCACAAATCCAATATTCAAAAAAACGATAGAAAAATCTTCGGGTATCAATTCTATGGCACAAGATCTCCTAATCAATAAAAGGAATAAAACTGAACTTGAAAGTTTGAATGGATATTTAATTCAATTAGCGAATGAAGTTGGATTTGACGCGAAAATTAATCAAAAACTATATGAAATATGTAAACGTGAGTTTGTAAAAAAGGATTTTCAACCATTAGACCTTGATACTGTGTGGACTGAATTTCAAGATGTTCTCTGAGTTGACCAAAAAAAATATACCTAAGGCAGTGTATTTGTTGGATAGTAGGAGATAAGTTCCCATGACTAATCAAGTGGTAGTAGCAAAGAAGAAGGATATCAAACTACGTTCTCTAATATTCACTGGTCTAGGAGGAACAATTGGTGGGACTATTTATGTTATTTTGGGGTCCACCATCGACCAAGCCGGTGCTGGAATTCTTATTTCAATAGCCTTGTTGGGAATTTTAATTATTTTTCTTGTTCAAAACTATGCAGAACTATCTTTATCTCTACCGATCCTAGGAGGAGGATATTCATTCTCACGAGAAGCAATTGGTGGATTTTCGGGATATATCATAGGTTGGTTACTCCTCTTGGGAAACATGGCATTTGCGGCTCTTTCAGGGTTAGGATTCAGACTCTCCTTATCAGTATTTTTCCCTAATCAAGAAAACCTCGTAGAAAACTATCTGTCCGTTATTGGTTTTGTCGTTATATTGATACTAAGTATACTCAATTTAGTTACCTACAAGAACCTACAAAAAGTAATGAAAGTATTTACATGGGTGCTCATATCGGGTTTTGCTATCTATATAATCGTAGGTTTGAGTTTAGGTCCATTTTTTAATTCGGAAAATTTCAATACCTCAAACATTTTTCAAGATATTGAACCTTTGCAGGTGATGATTGTTAGTCCTGTGTTATTTGGTATTTTTTGTTTGTATGAATGGAATTCTGCTTTCGAATCCATCACAACAAGTATTGATCAAATTAGACAGCCAAGTAAGAAAATCCCTCGTGCATTTCTAATTTCTATAGCTATTGGTATTATTATTTATTTTTTAGTTAGTCTTACAACTCTTCTTAATATGGGACCTACGAGTGAATTAGCTATCATTAATCATGAAAATCCTTTAGCAGAAACATTGAGATGGGTTATTGGACCTACAGGATTATACTTAATTGGATTTGCGGGTATGATCTCGACTATGACCTCAGCTCAAGCAGCAATCCAGCTTTCGTATCGAATTACATTTGCAATGGCGCGTGATGGTTATTTACCTAAAAGATTGGCACAATTGGATTTTGATAAACCTGCAAAAATCCCTAGAATCACCATGCTAGCCAGTTGTTTGATTATCTTGATTGCAACCTTATTCTTTAACAAGGATAATTTGCCGATATTAATTGATTTTTCAAACTTTTCAATCATCCTTTCTATGAGTTTACTGTCATTTAGCGTGATAATTCTTAGAAAGAGAAGACCCAATCTAAAAAGGGAATATAAAACATTTCTTTATCCAGTCATTCCGATTTTCACAGGAGTAATTTGTTTTATCTTAATCATTTTCATTGCATCGAAAGGTTTGGCAGTAGGAATTTTGATGACACTATTTGGTGTTGTGATTTATGGACTGAAACTTGCTAAACGAGAACGTATAATATTGATGATGAGTGGAACAAAAATTGCGGCAATATTACTAACTGTACTAGTCTTAATATTCGCAAAAAATGACTTTACATCTACAAATCCCGTGTTTAAATCCTTTATCGAATCCACAGATGGCATAATTATCATTGTAATTTGTGCAATCTCTTTAATCACCATCATCTTTGATATCCGACCCTTAGATTCCATGATCAGACAACGTACTAAAAAAATTGATAAAGATGCACAAGTAGTATCGGAAATCGTGGAACTTGGGGGTAAGAAAAGGGAGGTTATCTATCGTTTTAATGTGATATTGGGTATTGTTCTCTTCATTATGGCAGGGATTATGTTTTTTTATGTAATTCTTGTAGGAACTCAACCAGATGCGATTCTCATTATTGAAGACAAGTTTTTTGGCACAAGCAATATGCAACAAATCGCTTTTGTTGTATTTACTTTGTTTGGAATAATTTTGTGCTTAAATGGATTTAAGAGGATCTTCCTCGAAATAGAGAGTCGTAAAATTAAAATCTAAATAAACACAGTGAACACTTACTTTCTTAAGTTATTAACAGAAAAACGAAAACATGCAGAGATAGCCAAGCCAGGTTTACGGCGCCAGAATCGTTATCGATTGGCGAGACCGAGGCTCTGGTTCATAGAGAAGCGGGGGTTCAAATCCCTCTCTCTGCACCACCTATTCTTCAATAGCCATTAATAATATAATAAGAAAAAAGATTTAGTTACGACGATATATTTTTGTACCACAATCTTCACAAAATGTGAATCTCTTGTCTAAAAGAACATATTTCATCCTATCGCTGAAGGAGGCTCCGCAATGTGGGCAAAAGCTTTCATTTACTTCCGATTGAACTGCAGGATTAGATTCTATGTATTGAGGGACTTCTTCCACTTCAGGTTCAGGTTCTTTATAGTACACTTGTGGTTCCGGTTGAACAGATACTTGAGTATTAGATTCAACCACAGGTTTAGGTTCTTTGATTATTACAACAGGAGCATTTTGTGCGGCTGTTGGTTGATGTTGTGTGGTATATGTAACGGTTTCGACTGCTTTCCCGTCACTTTTAACCGGATACATTCGTGAAACGAACCACTTTATATTTTCCTCTGAACGATTCCAATATCGAGGGATGTTTTTCGGTCCTGAAATTGCCACTAACGGCAACCCTAATAATACAAATGTTAGGTAGACACTCACCACTGCGATGAGTATAGAGAATTTTATTGATTGAATGGCGATCCAGAATGCGCCATAAATCGTATATGCAATTGCCATGACTCCAAATAATAGGAATAATCCTACGAGAGCTTGAGCAGGTATCGCTAGAGATTGAAACCAAGCAATGAAGAGGTTCCAATATTGTATGATATAATCCATGATAATGTCCCAATCGCTTCCAAACATAATTTTTTCATCTAAGTTAATTTTATGATCTAAATACATGATGGTTTATACTAAAAAAAATCCAAGGGCAACAATTAGCAAATTTGATCTTTCTTTTAACTTAATCAACTTGTGGAATCCAACTAATCGTGTAATGATAGTCTTCTGGAATTTTTTCAACATCTGGTGAAATTTGTTTCCATTTTCCATCCTTTTCAAAATTTCGCATCGCTAATTCAAAATGACACATTGCTATCCCGATGTCGAGTTTTTGATAATTCAGAACGCGTTTGGTTCGAGGATCAATTTTAATAAAAAAATGGATCTTATTACTTTTATCTCTCACAATCCTCCAAGGTTGTTTGTTTTTTGCAGAAGGCGCTAATCGGACCATTTCTAAAGCAGACTTTAATGTGTCTTCCAGATTTTCTAGGGGTAATGGTTCAAAGGCATCCGTAAAGAATAGAGTCTCCCAGGGTTTACGGACTTTCGCACGGATTGCTATCCGCATTATTTTTCCTAATAGTCTTCGATTTTTACTTGGAATTCCAATTGGGGAAATTGCGGGGATAATTTCCTCATCATCAAGGTTGATTTCTCTAGCTATTGTGCTCCGTTTAAAAGTTCCAGCCATCCAACAGGTACCGATATTTAATTCTGTTGCTTTCAGGATTATATGTTCAAAAATATACCCATAATCTTCCAGTGCTTTTTTTTTCTTCGGAATAGCCCCAGCTAAGAAATATTCTGCTCCTTTTATGAATCCATATGTACCATATTCAGAGTTTATTTTGTTTTTCTCGTTATCGGGTATTTTCAAGAGCTCGAATCGAGCTTTATTCCCAAATGGCCCTACTATGTTTTTTGAATTGATAAATTCCTTTAATTGGCTTATAATTTCAAGAGATATTGGAGAATTTCGATCATAAGTCCGCCACGAACTTCGTTGTTTAATTACATCAAGAATATTTGAATTGTTCATATACTAATTGTTTTGAGCTATGTTACTTTTTATTTCTTCTTTCTTTAATCTAAATATGGAAGGGGTCCATCGTATCGAAGTCGGTATCTCCCAAGCAGATGGAATTAAAAACGCAATTATTACAGATTTAGGAATTGATAGTGTAGAAAAAGTTCTTGCAGTCAATGTATACACCATAGATGGAGGAAATCTGTCTTCATCAGATTTAGATTTTCTAGCCCGTGAAGTATTTTCGGATCCTGTTATTGAAAAATTCACTATAGATTCCCAATTAGCAGAACCATTTGAGGGAACTATCGTAGAAATAGGATTTAAACCAGGAGTAACTGATAACGTTGGACGAACTTCGAAAGAAGCTATTATAGATGCTCTGGGTATTGATGTAACTGGAGCTTATTATTCACGACAGTATCTCTTTTACGGAATTAGAGAAGATGTTGCAGAAAAGATTGTGAAAGATTTATTAGCAAATTCGTTAATAGAACGCTGGGATGTGAAATCAGGGGTAGAATATCAAGGATTCCCACCAATCGTGCCAAAAGTCATCCTTAATACAGAACCCAAAGTGGAAGAAATCAATCTCAATGTTAGTGATGAAGATTTAGTAGAGATTAGTAACAATCGTCTTTTAGCCTTAAATTTGGAAGAAATGAAGGCTTTACAATCCCATTATACAAAAAGTAAAGAAGAGCGGATTGCGAAAGGATTACCCGCGAACCCTACAGATATCGAAATAGAGTGTCTAGCCCAAACATGGTCTGAGCATTGCAAACACAAAATTTTCAATGCATTAATCGACTATGAAGAACCGGGAAAGAAAGAGCAAATCAACTCTATATTCAAAACCTATATCCGGGGATCTACGGAAAAAATTAACTCTCCATATCTAGTTTCGATTTTCAAGGATAATGCTGGTGTAATTCAATTTGATGAGGATCATATTTTCAGTATGAAAGTAGAAACCCATAATTCTCCTACTGCGCTGGATCCCTATGGTGGCGCTCTAACGGGAATTGTTGGATGTAATAGAGACCCTGCAGGGACGGGAAAAGGATTTCAATTAGTGTTTAATACAGATGTATTTTGTTTTGGATCCCCATTTTTTGATGGTAAAATACCATCACGGCTCTTTCATCCGAGAAGAGTTTTGAAAGGAGTACATAAAGGGATAATTGATGGTGGAAATCAATCTGGTATCCCAACTGTTAATGGAAGTTTATATTTTGATGAACGATACTTAGGAAAACCATTGGTATTTTGCGGAACAGGAGGAATTGCACCCACAAAAATTGCGGATAAATATGTTCATGAAAAAGCTCCTATCCCCGGAGACTTAGCGATAATGGTGGGAGGGAGAATTGGAGCAGATGGAATTCATGGTGCTACGTTCTCATCACTTGAAATCAACGAGAACTCACCAAATACTGCAGTTCAGATTGGTTCTCCAATCGTTCAGAAGAAAATGTTGGATTTCTTACTAGAAGCTCGTGATCTTGATTTATTGCATGCTTTGACAGATAATGGTGCAGGAGGATTATCCTCAAGTTTTGGAGAAATGGGAGAAGAAACGGGTGTTAGAGTAGATTTAGAAAAAGCTCCCTTGAAATACTCGGGATTGCAACCATGGGAAATACTTCTCAGTGAAGCTCAAGAACGAATGAGTTTGGCAGTACCTCAAGAGAATTTAGAGAAATTAACCGAACTAGCATCAAAATATGATGTAGAAATAACAGTTATTGGAGAATTCAATACATCGAAAATCTTCCAATTTTACTACGATAACAAACTTATAGGTGAAATTCCGATGGAATTTCTCCATAATGGGGTTCCTCAGAAAAAAATGAAAGGAACGTGGGAACCTAAAAATGAAAAAGAACCGGAAATTCCTTTACCTCATGATTACAACATACTTCTTTCTACTATTCTTGGAAGATTAAATATCTGCTCTAAAGAAGAGATTGTACGAAGATATGACCACGAAGTGCAAGCAAGAACCATTGTAAAACCCTTTATGGGAGTAAAAAATGATGGACCGAGTGATGCTGCAGTAATGAAACCCGTATACACCTCATGGGAGGGATTAAGCGTATCACATGGTATGTGCCCAAGATATTCCGATATAGATACATATGCAATGGCAGCCAATTCTATTGATGAGGCAGTGCGGAATGCGGTATGCGTAGGTGCAAACCCAGATTATATGGCAGGATTAGATAACACTTGCTGGGCAATGGGATTCACTGCTGAAGATGAGAGAAGATATACAGGATTACTTGTCCGAGCTATGAAAGCAGTTTATGATGTGACAACAGTCTATAGAGTACCGTGTATATCTGGAAAAGATTCTATGCGAAATGATTATCGGATAGGAAATGATACCGTCAGTGTTCCTCCTACCCTTTTGTTTAGTGTGATTGGTAAAATTCCTGACATTCGGAAAGCGATAACTATGGATGTCAAAGACGAAGGCGATTTAGTATATGTTTTAGGATTAACTAAAGAGGAACTAGGTGGGAGTGAATATTTTAATGAACTCGGATTCACGGGAACCACTGTGCCAGAAGTCGATACACAATCAGCAATCACCCGATATCGAAAATTGTATGACGCAATTCAGCAAGGTCTGGTGAAATCTGCTCATGATTGCTCAGACGGAGGAATGGGAGTAACTCTTGCAGAATCTTCATTCAGCGGAGGATTAGGTATGGAAATAGACCTAAGAAATGTTCCTATTGAAAGGGTGACTCGTGAGGATTTTCTTCTGTTTTCAGAGAGTGCGAGTCGAATAATCCTGACACTATCATCATCTAACAAAGATAAATTTGAAAATATAATGGAAGGAACATCCTTTGCTCAAATTGGGGTAGTTAAGGGGAAGAACCTAAAAATCACCGGATTACAAGGAAAAACGATCATTGATACACATATTTCCGACCTTAAAAAATCGTGGCAGAAAACATTTGAGTTTCTAGCTTGGAGGGAATAAAAATGGTAAATGTAGCAATTATTACGGGTTATGGTATCAATACAGATTATGAATCTGAAGAAGCTTTTAGATTGGTGGGGGCAAATCCGGTAAGAATTCACATTAATGATCTAATTTCAAGAAAGGATTCCCTTGAGAACTACCAGATAATGATGGTTCCAGGAGGTTTCAGTTATGGAGATCACTTAGGATCAGGTAAAGTTCTTGCTAACAAATTCCGGTTTAATTTACGCGACGATTTAAAGAAATTTATTGAAGCTGACAAGTTAATCATCGGTGTATGTAATGGATTTCAAATCTTAGTAAAAATGGGCATTTTACCAGCATTAGATAGAGAATATTTCTCCCAATCGGTCACTATCACATATAATAAATCTGGTCAATTTGAATCTCGTTGGGTAAGGATGAAAACCAATTCTAAAAGCCCTTGTATTTGGACTCAAAACTTAGTGTCACCTTTAGATGCTCCTGTACGACATGGAGAAGGTCAATTTATCCCAAGAAATCAAGAAATTCTGCAAAAATTATGGGATAGGAATTTGGTTACACTTACCTATGATCCTGATGCTTATCCAAATAATCCAAATGGTTCTACAGACGGGATAGCTGGAATTTGTAATGAATCAGGATTAATTTTTGGAATGATGCCTCATCCGGAGTGTCACTTAATCCCACAACATCATCCACAATGGACTCGCAAAAACAATCCTGAGGTAACTGGATTAATAATTTTTGAAAATGCAGTAGAATATGCTAAATTGAAATTATATTAGGATTTAGCAAATTTCCAATCCTTTTTCTCATCTTGAAGGGAAATAATTACGTTCACTGCTAATTCTGAATATTTTCTCTTTAGGTACATGAATATGCGATAAAAATGCTCACAAAATCCTTTGTTTGGTATTGAATCAACAAATTCCTGACAATTGTGAACGATTTTTTTGTTTTTTAAGTCGATCTTAAAAGAATAGTCAGTATTCTTAACAGTACCTGTAATTACATCATTTTTCACGTCATATTCAAACTCATTTGCAGCGATATCCCTACCTTTAATCAGTACTTCGTACGGAACTACTTTTTTTACAACTGCGTTAAAGTTTAAGGATTTTTTATCCGAGAATTCCTTCTTTTTCTCTATTGAATTCATCCATTGATCATAACTTCCTTCAATTCGAGACCAAGATTTTTGTGAGTTTTTGATAATTTTTTGTCTAATGAGTTCATGATTTGTAGCAATTTCCTCCAAGTCTTGATCATTAAGTCGTAAAAACTTCTTTGAGTCAAGAAGAATCCCTTGAGAGACAGCTTCATCAATTTTTGTGTTAATCGAAGTTTGGTTATAAGGAAGGCTAAATTTGTAACAAATTTTAGAAATTAAGTCGTTTCTGGGAATTTTTGTAATTCCTAATATCGTCCAAATCTGTTTGAAGAATTTTGCGTTATCTTTCGGAATTGTGAGATCCATTTTTAATCATTATTTTGTTAAATTTAGCAAGGAGGTTTCTAGTGAACCATAGGTCTCCGAAATAATCGGAACTTTTCCTGGAGTAGGATTTATTCCCAAACTTTTCATAAATTTCGTTTGTGCTTGGAAACATCCCGAATTTACCATGATCACATTTCGATATTTTTTATAATCATTTATGTGTAAATGCCCTGTATGAAAAACATGAGGAATTTGATCTACAACTAACCAATCTTGAGAAGATGTGGCTAATTCTGTGCATTCTTCTCCAAACATTGGACTTAAATGCCGGCAACGCAACATTTCTCTCATGGTTTGAGCTGGTTGATCATTTGGTAATCCATGAATTCTTGTATTGAAATCAATCATACCATCTCCATGGTATAAAAGAAATTTTATCCCATGCAGTTCAACTAAACTGGGGTCACCAAGGGATTTCACTCCTAGATCCAGTAAAGGTTGACAATATTTTGAGGGAACTGCGGGATGAGGAATTGCTTTCCTCACAGGTTCATGATTTCCAGGAATATATATTATTTTTACATAATCAGGAACTTGAGCAAATAATTCTGCTGCTTTTTCATATTGCTTAAATATATCATTAATTTCCAGTTCATTGATTTGGTCTGGGTAGATACCGACTCCATCAACTAAATCTCCACACACTATAATATATTTTATTTTACCCGCTTCAATTTGATCTTTTTGAGTATCGTATAGTTCTCCCTTTATGTACTTCAAGAAACGTGTAAAAGGTTTTTCTAAGAAGTTATCACTGCCTATATGAAGATCCGATAACATTGCAAAAGATACAGGACAAGAAGGTATCTTAGTTCTATGACCTTTGGGAATATCTGGCCAAATAATTTTGTTTCCGAAGAACGTGACACTTCTTGATTGAAGATTTACTTTTAGATGTCCAGAAACAAATACAACTTCATCATTCAGTAAATATTTCAAATTCTCATAAGTTTCTGAATTTCTTTTATACTCATCAGGTCGTACTATTACATCGATTTCTCCTGTGCGATCATCCAGCGAGAATTTTATTGTTTTTCCCGCTGGAGCTGATCGTTTTTCCTTTACCATTCCTATGATGTTTACTGGGCCAGAACTTTGATGTTTCTTAACTTGATTAATAGGTTCAACAGTTTTTACTTCAGGATTCCTATGTAAAATTTCTGAAAGTCTCTTAAACCGATCTCGAAATAAAAGCTCAAAATCTTGTATTGAACCACTAGTGTAAAGATTTGAGGTGGGATCCTTTATCACTTCAATTTGTTCCGAGTATTCTTTTGCAATAGGTTTAAACTGATACATTCCAGAAGATCTTACATATTGTTGAGAGGTAGTTTCCTTTAGATTAGATTGTAGGGAGAAATTCTCAGATTGCTCATTAGAGGGAGGAGATATTTTATCTGCAATCTCGATAGCTTCATTTATATCATTTTTTACTTCGTTGCGAGGAGATGAGGCAGATTTTTGTTCTGCAGTCTTTTCATCAGATGAATCTGTAGATGTAGTATCCTTTTTAGGACGACTGAAAAAATCTGTTTTTTCTAGAAGATCATCTGTTAAATGTAGTTGAAAATCCGGAATATAGGATATTTCTCGTATAAGATCTTCTAAATCATTTGCATCTAAGGATTTTTTGAATAGAAGATCTAAAACGCTTGGAGAGATATTGATTCCTGCTCTAAGAAAATGTCTCAAAATTTCTTGTTTAGTGAATTTCTTTTTTTGAGACTCCATCTTGTATCTCCTAATTATTGTATTATATATTATCCCGTTTTTCGCGAATTTAAACTGGTATTGAGCTTGAACCTTATTGCGCTTAATGTTATTTTTGAATCCGTTTACGATAAGAAAAAAAGAAATCTATTAGCGGGGTAATCAATAATGATTAAATTTTTCTTTATATACCCTTGGTGTAGGATTTTTTATGACGATTGATGACTCAACGAACACACAAATGAAGGAAACAAACGAGCTAGAAACAAGGATAGATGACCAAACGAAGGAGTATCTCTCGTTAATACAAAAAGATGTCACTTATATTTATTCGATAGCACAATCAGCACGCAGTTTAGGATTAGATCCTGAATTAGAAGTGGAATGTCCTCCTGCCCATGATGTAGCAGATAGGGTAGAACAATTAATTGGGCCAGAGGGGATATCTAAACGAATTCGTTCCCTAAAAAATCAAGGGATGGATCCTGATGAAATTGCGTTTAAAATTGCAGATGAAATAATTGAGGGGAAAATCGGGCAGTTTTCCAACACCGAAAAGGTTGACCGGGCTATACGAGTAGCAATGGCGATTAAAACGCAGGGTGTTGTTTCAGCACCATTGGAAGGAATAAATAAAATTATTATCCGAGAAAATCCCTTGGGAGGCCCATCCTATTTATCTCTATATTTTTCCGGTCCAATTAGAAATGCAGGAGGAACAATTCAAGCATTTGCTGTATTAGTTGCAGATTACGTTAGAGAAAAAATGAACATCAAACCTTTTCAAATTACTGATGCAGAAATTGAAAGGATGATTGAAGAAGTAAAATTATATGATAGAAAGGTCAATCTTCAGTATCCATCCTCAAAAGAAGAATTAGAATACACATTAAGAAACCTGAAAGTTGAGTTGAATGGAGACCCTACAGAAAAATATGAAATCTCCGCCCATCGTGATCTACCTCGAATTGAGACTAACATTGTCAGGAGTGGGCCAGTCTTGGTTCTTAATGATGGAGTTATTTTGAAATCCAAGAAATTAGCAAAAATAATTTCAAATTTAGGCATTAAAGGATGGGAGTGGATTAAAACTGTCAAAGATCATGCTCAAGGGAAGGAAAAAAAACAAAAAGTTGAAGGTGAAACTGCAGAAATTTTAACTCCTGTGCAAAAACGCAGAAAGATATTAGAGAAAAAAATTAAACCCAGTGATAAATATATTTCTGGTGTAATTGCAGGAAGACCTGTTTTATCTCATCCCTCTCATACTGGTGGGTTACGAATACGATATGGGCGTTCACGAAATACTGGTTTAGCAGCATGTGGATTAAATCCTAATACTATGTATGCATGTAATGAATTTCTTGCAGTAGGAACTCAAATAAAAATTGAACGTCCAGGAAAAGCAGCTTCAGTTCTTCCAGTTACTTCTATTGAAGGTCCTGTTTGCCTATTGGAAAATGGTGATGTTGAACAATTTAATGACCCAAAAGCCCTTCAGCAAGCAACTAAAGAAAATAAGATTACATCAATCTTGTTTCTTGGAGATATTTTATTTGGATATGGTGAATTTTCTGAAAATAACCATAAGATATTTCCATCTGGTTATGTGGAGGAATGGTGGGCTTTAGAATTGGAAAAAGCTTTGCAAGATCATAAAACAAAGACCTCAAATTCCTTTTCTGCTAATAATCTCAATGAATGGGTGAATAATCCTTTCGAAAAAAAGCCGACAGGATCCCAAGCTATAGAATTATCGAAATTGTTTGGAATCCCGCTTCATCCTTCCTATACTTCCCATTTTGGAAATATAAATGGGTATGAATTACTTCAAATCCGTCGGGAAATACTAGAATATTATGATAATTTATCAATTGACCTAAAAAAAGAAATTAACTTGAAAATTCCTGCAACTACCTCTTGCAAGGATTTACTTTACAAGAGTTTTACACCTCATAAAAATAAATCTACGCACTTAGAACTCGATCAGGATTTGTCTTTAGTTTTTATAGAACTATTGGGTTTATTTAAGGAATTAACTCCATCAGATATCCAGAAAATTGAAGAGAATTCTAACGAGAATACAGCTCTTGAAATATTTCCATATCTTTGCGAAATTCTTGTACGTGATAAATGTAAATATTATATGGGAGCTAGGATGGGACGTCCTGAGAAAGCAGCATTTAAGAAATTAAACCATTCTATCCAAGTTTTGTTTCCCTTAGGTCATGGAAAAGGTAGAAATCTTGAAAAAGCAAAACGAGCAAATTCTTCTAGTTCTGTTGAAATCGTAATGCGACAATGCCCAACATGTGGTCCAAAATATAATGAAGTAACATATAGAAACCAATGTAGCAGATGCAAGGATCACACTGTGGTTGTCAAATATTGTAATAATTGCGAAATCTATGAAGATGCTAAACAATCAGTATGTTCTAGATGCCATGGGAGATTAATTGATTATCGAAAACGAAATGTGAGTTTAAAACATATTTTTGATAATGTCCCACCCAAAATGGTGAATTTACTCAACACAGATATCAACGGGGTAGAGGGATTAACTTCTCAGTTTAAGGTCCCTGAACTCATAGAAAAAGGAATTTTACGCGCTCGGAATAATGTATGGGTGTATAATGATGGAACGATTCGATTTGATGCAATAGATGTGCCATTGACCCATTTCACACCACTAGAGATTAAAACTTCAGTGAAGAAACTCCACGAAATGGGATATACTGAAGATTATAAAGGTGATCCATTAGAACGGGAAGATCAAGTTTGTGAATTAAAATGCCAAGATTTTGTTGCTCCTGATCATAGTGGTGATTATTTTGTGCAAGTAGCAAAATTTGTTGATGATGAACTGGAATATCTCTATAATTTACCCCGTTTTTATAATTGTGAGAACCGTCAAGATCTAATTGGGCATTATTTTGCTGGACTCTCTCCTCATACTTCAGCAGCTATTGTGGGGAGATTAATTGGATATGTTCCAACTCAAGCGCTATTTGCTCATCCGTATTGGCATGCTGTGAAGAGAAGAAATTGCGATGGCGACGAAGATGGAATAATGATCTTATTGGATTTGCTAATTAATTTCTCAAAATTTTATTTATCCTCTAAGATTGGTGGAAAAATGGATGCACCTTTAGTCCTAACGGTTACATTAAGTCCAGAGGAAGTAGATAGCGAAGCATGGAACGTTGATTGCGCTTCACGATATTCCTTAGATTTCTATGAATTTGGTGAGAACTTTATGCTACCAGAAGACATTGAGAAAAACCATTTATTGGATATGAAGATTATAAAAAATCGAATTGGAAAGGCTAATCAGTATATTCACATTGATTTCACCCACCCGACTGAAAGTATAATATATGGTCCTAAAAAGTCTGCATATAAGATTTTAAAAGAAATGGATCTGAAAATCCATTCCCAACTTGATCTACAAGATAAAATTGTTGCTGTGGATGAAAAAGACGGAGTTGAAAAAATTCTAAAAACCCATTTCACCCCAGACATTATGGGGAACTTACGTACATTTTCTCAACAAAAATTTATGTGTAAAAATATGGCTTGCGGTAAGAAATACAGGAGAATTCCCTTATCAGGAAGATGCAATGAATGCGGTAAAGAGTTGAAGTTGACTGTCACACAAGGAGGAATTGAAAAGTATCTGCAAAGATCCCTAGAGTTAAGCAAAAAGTACAATCTTGGTTCTTACACATCCCAACGCATTCAATTGATGGATGAATACGTTAAATCTCTGACGGATAATCCTAAAATTAAACAGAAAAAACTTACCGATTTTTACTTATAGTAACAATCCATACTTATTTACGAGTTTAAAAGTCATCCATATGATAATGGTTGATACTAAGAAACTTTCAGAATTATTAGATTGGTATTTTAAATCAGTGGAATCTCTCGTATCTGTCGTAGTTGCCGATCGAGATGGATTATTATTAGCTGCAAAGGATAAATCAGGAGCAATAGAACTAGAGAGTGAAAAAGTGGGGGGGTTAAGTGCTCTAGTGGAACCAACTCTGAAACGAATTGCGAAGGAATTTAAATCTAGTGGATTCGGGGCAGGAACATTTGATACAGAAGAATATCGCATGATTTTCATAGAATCTGGTGATTTAGCAGTATTAGTAACAATTATTGATTTATATGCTTCCTTGGATGATGTTTTCCCTTATGCTTATATCATGGCGGAAAAAGTAGCACGGATCCTTGATGATCGGATAGTATCTCCAGTAATCCCCAACCTTGGTAAAGTCTCTAATTTGAGTCAGCAACAGACAACCATAAATGAGCTCCATAAAATATCTCCTGAGGGAGAATTTGTTTACAAATTAATTCTTGGGGGAGATGGTGGAGTAGGAAAAACCACTCTTGTGAATACATATATTGAAGGTCAATTTCAAGCAGATTACAAACCAACAATTGGAACAAATATCATAAAGAGAGAATGTAAGCTGGAAAACATTAACACGATAGTACGATTCACAATTTATGATCTTGCTGGACAAGGTCAATTTGCTCGTGTTCGTCAATCTTATTTAGTAAATGCAAAAGCAGGTTTTCTAGTTTTTGATGTAACAAGGCGGGAATCTTTTGAAAATATCCAAAAATGGTACACAGAATTTGTAAAAGGAGCTGGCCAAGAGATCTGTACTATTTTGGTTGGTAACAAAATCGATCTTGAAGACGAGAGAGTAGTAAGTACAAACGAAGGAAAAGATCTTGCAGCAAATTTAGGGCTTCCTTATTTAGAAACTTCTGCTTTAAATAAAGATTTAGTAGACGAGGCTTTTCGTATGATCGCTTTTAAGCTGATTCAAGATAAACTGCAATTTATCTAAAACATTTTACATTATTTTGAATTCACAAATATATAATGAGTGATAAGTTTCCACAATTCCCTAAATGGCCACAATGGGATGAAGAAGATTTAGAAAATGTTAATCAAGTAATCAAGAGTGGACAATGGTGGGCTGGAGCCCCAGCACACCATAGTGGTGAAAATGTCTGGGAATTTCAAAAGGAGTACGCTCAATTCTGTGAGAGTAAATTTGCATTTGCAGTGACTAATGGAACTCATGCATTGGAAATTGCTTTATTAGCATTAGACATAGGTCTGGGAGATGAAGTAATTCTTCCTGATATGACCTTTTATGCATCTGCTTCGAGTGTGATTCTAACAAATGCAGTGCCAATCTTTGCTGAAATATCACCTGAGACCTTTAATATTGATGAAAATAAGATTGAGAGACTCATTACTGAACGAACGAAGGCTATTCTTGTTGTTCACTTGGGAGGAATGCCTACTCGGATGGAAAAAATCTGTGAAATTGCTAAAAAACATGATTTATCAATAGTTGAAGATTGTGCCCATGCTCATGGTAGTCGATATCGGGGTAAACGTCTTGGAAATTGGGGAGATATTGGAACTTTTAGTTTCCAATCATCAAAAGTCTTGACTTCAGGAGAGGGAGGAGCAATCATTACAAATACTGATTCTTTAGCAAAAAAAATTTACAGTATTTTAGACTGTGGAAGAAGAGCAGATCGCGGATGTTACGATCATTTTCGGTATGGATCGAATTATCGATTGTCTGAGATAAGTGCGGCGTTGTTACGAGCACAATTAAAAAAATTCCCATCTCAACATGCTTTGCGAAATAAAAATGCAATATATTTAACTGAGAAACTGAATCAAATTGAGGGAATCATGTGTCAGAAGCGTGTAGACGGTGTTCAGGAATGTGCTAATTATGTATTTCCCTTTTCTTTTGATCCATTGAAATTTGGAGAAATTACAAAACAAAATTTTTATAATTACTTAAATAAGCATGGAGTCCCGACGGATGATACTTATCCGCCTCTTCATGGGCTAGATTGCTTCAAAAACATAAATCTACGAAAAGGAATAGACTATACTAATGCAAATTGGGGAGGAGCCAAATCTAATGATGAAAATTTCCCAATTACCTCTGATATCTCTAGAAGACTGGTAGAATTACCTCAAGAGTTATTGCTTGGGAACATAGAACAAATGGATTATATTGCAAAGATAGTCGAAAAATTACATTTGTCTATTATTTCTTAGTAATTTTTAATTGTCCTCCGCATTTTGGACATGTTAGGTCTTTCTCTGTCGGAGTGAATGTTTTTGGTCTTTTCATCATTTTTTCGTATTTCTTGCATTTTGAACACTTATATTTTTTAGTAATGAACGAAAAGCTCGCAGGTTTTGTGCTTATTAAATCTTGTTTACTAGGAGTGATCTGTTGAACGATTGGTTTTGAGGTATCCGAGGTCAATTGTGGTGGAGGTTGTTTCTTTTTTTCTCCTGTTTTCTTTTTTGAAGTTTTCTTTTCAGTGGTTTTTTTGCGAGAAGATTTTTTCTTTGGTTTTTTCTCAGGTTCCGTTCCCATGAATCTGTCTAATCCCATTTACTCGACACCATTGTAAAAAGAGTATTATTTAGTATGATTAGAAGGGGATAATTAAAAAATCATTATGTGGATGGAAAAAAAAGGTATAAATCACCAGATTTGGTGATGTCCATCAATAATTTGATTCCGAATTCCTAAGTAGTCATCTAAGTATTCTTGAGCGGTATCAATGGACAAACGTTCTAATGAACTGAAGTTTACATTATCTGCAGGAATAATCTCAATATCTCCTAACCAGGGTTTATTTATTGGATGTCCTATCTGGCTTTGCAATCGTACATATACCTCAATCGCATCTCCGCCTGCTCTTTTGAATATTTCTTTCGAAATCAATTGAGCCATTATTGAGTAGATCTTACCTACGTGATTAATAGGATTTTTCCCTGCAGCTGCCTCCAGAGATTGAGGACGACTATGAGTTGGAGTAATCAATCCACTTGTACGATTACCTCGTCCAACTATACCATCGTCTCCATTTTCGGCACTGGTTCCAGTAATTGTCAAAAACATTACTCCTCTATCTAAATCATCCCCAACATTTACTCCAACGTTTACCTTTTTATTAGGAACTAATTTTGCAGAGAGATCTAATATAGAATTTTCGATCTTGTCAATTGCATTCTTATATTCAGATTTATCATTAACGTATTTAGAGATAATTGCATTGCATACGGTAAGATTAACATCACTACCGATTCGGTTGGTCATTACTTTAATGTCCTCACCGGAAGCGGGACAAAGATCTTTAAATTTGTCACTATTAAGATATAATTCGGTTTCTAACGTAAGTTTCTCTGCATCGGAATACGGAGCAAATCCAACTCCAAAGCTTGTATCGTTTGCTAGTGGAATGGATGCATTATCACCCTCAAAAACTCCCACCAGATCAAGGGAACCTGGACGTAACGCATAATCATATTGACAATGAAGGTTTGGGTCCACTTCCCGAAATGTTTTTATTATTACATCTCGACAACTTTGAATAGAAATAGTGCCAATAGGAACCTTTCGTAATTTTTCTCCGACTACGACTTGATCTGTTGCGCGTCCGATTGCTAAGATTTTCATTGGTTCGATAACTTCTCCGCCTCCAAATTCTGGAACGGCAACTCCCCCAATTAAAGCGAGCTTATCCACATTATGATGCAATACTTGTCCAAACGTGTCTCTATAATATTTACTTAATCTTCTTGACATTTCTTCAGCACATTCATCGCTAACTGAATCGGGATGACCTTTTCCTTTTCGTTCAACCATTTCTGGAGTGTTGGATAGTTCTACGGGAGTTCTATTTGATTTCGAAACTTTTAACATGATTTCATTCCACTATACGTTAATTTGATTAGTTAGCCATATCTCAGTTGTAATTTAAAATTTCTTAAAGAATATTTTACATTTAGTAAACTTGGGATTCTGTTTTATCCGATTACTTCAATAATCTCTGAACTTTGGAATTTTCTTGATGTCTTTTAGAATTTTATTTTTGTCTGCACTCTTGCTTTTTATATAACTAAATTGCTTTTTGATTCTTACACACACCCTTTTTTTAGAGGGGAAAACAACTATGAGTTCAGCATCTTTTTATGATTGGGAAAAATCTTTACAAAGCAACCCTGCACCTCAGTTGTCAATCCCCTCATCTTCAAAAAAACGAGAAAAAATCCAAAGAAAACCCAAAGGTACTATTGACTATTTTATAAATCAAGATAATCCAGAGATCCCTAAAACTACAGCCTTGGATGATTTAACTGATATTGGAGACTTAATCTTTCGTCAAATCGTGAAAAAATGGAAGATGAGGAATTTAGAATAAAAATAGTGTGTAGACATTTAAGTTAGAAATACCTATCTTTTTTTGAGTAGTTTATGCCAAAATGCTATTATTGTGGTGAAGAGTTCCCGAGTTCAATCCTATGTTCTCATTGTAATCAGAATTATTGCGCAAATCATTCAGCAACTAATCAACACGATTGTCCGTTAAAACCCATACAGAATCCTTTTGAGATTTCCCAGACTCCACCCTCTATACCATCATCCTCGTATTCTAACGAGGTAACTCCAACATCACCACCTTATTCTGATGATCTAACCCCAACTTCAATATCCTCTTCCGACTTGTATACTGATGGTTCATATTATTGGCATCGTAAGCCAAATCAAGAAGAAGTAGTAGATAGCTTTGACCCTGATTCAGGAGTGAAGATCCCCGGAATATTATTTCCTAAGCTATCTGAAGTTATACATCTTATTATAGCGTCGGTGTTAATCCTAAGTTTATCGATTTCGGGTTTCATATCTCAAGGTTTAGGAATCATTGAAATAGTTTTTCTATCGCTCATGTATTTGGTTGCATTTCTATCTCATGAATTTGCTCATCGTCAAACCGCAGTGCATTTTGGATTACAAACTAAATTCCGGTTATTTACAATGGGAGTAATAATGACAGCAGTCTGCATCTTTCTTCCCATAAAATTTGCCTTACCAGGAGCAGTAGTCGTTTTGGGATTAGAGAATATTAGCAGAGAAACAGGATTGATAAAATTGGCAGGTCCATTAGCAAATTTGGTATTGGGAACACTATTGTTTATTCTTGGTATTATTCCTCTGTTTACTGATGCATGGAGGTTATTAATTCTAACTGGGGCAAACTTCAATTTCATGCTTGGCGCGTTCAATATGCTCCCATTTGGAATTTTAGATGGAGATAACATCCGAAAATGGAATCCAAGGATATGGCTATTATTTTTTTTAATACTACTTGCAATGTTAGCTCTTACCCTTGTCTTAACCACAACTAATATCTTATTTTCCTAAGCTATCTACTTATATTCCTTAAGCCCGACACATTTGTGATTTAATTTCCATATTACCAAGGTTTTTTTTCCCTCGCTTTTTCTTATATAGTAAGGCTAAAAAATAATGATTATCAATTGTTCGATTATTAGTCACGGGGGTGCATTCTATGGTTAGGTGCGATCATTGTGAAGATGAAGTTGATTATCTACCCTTTATATGTAGGTACTGCGGAAAATCTTATTGTAAAAAACATCGTATCCCCGAAAACCATGAATGTTCCTTTGAATTCAAGAATGATCCATTTAAAGTAAAATCGATGAATAAAGCAAAATCTTCAAAAGTATATGCAGATTATCCAGCCGAGAGTTATCCTAAACCAAGTTCATCAAAACGTGTTCGAATTAGAGAACCTCGGATACGAAGAAACCGAACTCGCCCCCAAGTCACCACTTTGTTAGGGATGCAAGCAAAACCATATGGAACCTATGGATTAATGATTGCAAATGTGTTTTTTTTCGCAATATCTGTCATCCTATCATTTATTAATGAAAATCTTCAATCTTATCTGTATTTATCGATTTCAGATTATACGGATGGTTTTAGCTATTGGACATTTCTCACTTCAATGTTCTTATCTATAAGTCCTCTGGCTTCTGGTGCATTTAGTATATTTATTGGATTTTTATATATGTTCATCAAAATCTTCATGCTGTTCTTTATTGGACGGATGATTGAAACTCGTTGGGGGTGGAAAACCCTAATAAAAATCTATTTACTTAGTGGATTATTATCTAGTGCCGGAATCTTAATAGTGCAATTAGTGTCTAGTTTTTTTATTTCGAGCATAGCTGGGGTTCAATACTTTTCCTCTTGGGGTGCCACAATGGGTTTAATTGCTTTTATCTCCTTCTTGTTCCCTCAACAGCAGATAACCATGTTCTTATATTTCATTCCTATCCGTGTAAAAATGAAGAACTTATTATTGATTTTAATTGGAATTGCAGTATTTTATGGAGTATTTAACATTTTGGCGCAACTTATTAACCCTTCACCAACCCGAATCTTATCATTCCCTCAGAACTTTGGAGGAATTGCGGGAATTTTAGGTGGATTGATAATTTTCCGATCAATACGACGTAATGCCTAACTTTTTTTAATTTCTTCAATTATTCTCTTTAAATCACGTCTATCCGGCGTATCCCATCCATTAAATTTCTCATATACTAAGTTATATAAATCAGAGTCCGTTTCTTTTAAGTTTGGAGAAATATCTTTTAGAAAATCTATTATTCGGTTTGTTAAAGTGATATTTTGAGAAGAGGATTGTTCTAATGATAAAAGCCCTACGTAATTCCACTGATCCACAGAAATAAAATTGGCTTCTCTCATTTCATTGAATACGTCTTGTACTATCTGAGGATTCTGTAAAGGAAACACACCATACTTGGCTAATTCTTCATCGATGCAGTTTAATAAAATTAGATAAGGAGTTGGTTCCCCCCTTTGGGATAAAATATTTTCTGTTGACGAACGAATCATGTGTTTTAAAGAAGAGGACGTGAATGACATTTTTGTAGAATTTGAGATGAGGGATTTCTTAAATCGTATAAAATAATCTCCCACAGGGGTATTCTTATAGTGCAGATATGATTTCAATGAATTCCTTGGCGGCATTTGGAAAACTAGAGAATCCATTAAAAATCCCGCACGAAAAACAGATTCAATCAATCCATTGCGTATCTCTTCATCGGTGTTATGAAAAGTGATTGTCATATAACGATTATTTTTGAGAACACGATAACATTCTCTAAACACAGTTGTTAGCTCATCAAAGTAAGATTCTTTGGTTTTCTGTTGTCGTGGATTAATAATTATCTCATAATTCTCGTGATCCAAATTCGAAATTCCCAACCATGCATTCCAAAGACTAGATAATTCAAAATATTGTATAGAATCACCATAAGGAGGATCTGTAAATATGTAATCCACACTTTGATCAGGAATAGATATTTGTTTAGACGAGGATTCATACATTAAAACACGATTTTTTGAGGATATGAATTCGTTCCAAGCATTGGTCCACTTTATTGAAGAAATCTTATTTTCGAGCAGGCGAGAATGTAAATTGCGTTGAGCTCTAACTGTCTTCCTACTACGAGTAATAAATCCTAAAAGGGGATTATTCTCAAAAAATTCAGTAGGATTCCAGAAAAAATGGTGTGTCCATGAACCTACCTCTTTTTTTTTCTGAAGTGTTTCTTTTCGTCTTGAAATAACCCAAACCATTTTGCTAGATTGCCCTATATTAGCTGTAAAGGTTAGTAATAGTATTTTTCTTATCTCTAGTAATTTTGTTTCTTGTGTATTCGGCGGTATCAAGAAATTTATCGCTTTTCGTATCAATCCCAATACAATGAGGTTTCGTTTAGTGAAAATGTCTTCAGCATTTGGATTTTTTATTAAAAAATGACGTAACTGACGAAATTTTGTCCCGTTGCTGTATTTTAGTGCAATATTAGGGATTTGTATCTGAAGATTCTTTGTTTCTTCAGCAAAATGAGAATTAAGGTAATTAACTCGAGATTGCTCGTTTTCATAATAGGAACTATGTATTTGAGGATCAAGTTGGATATTCTTCTTTTTACAATGTGGACAACTCATGCGAATTTCTTCGATTTTCTCTTTAGGTGGATTTTGAGGGTTCTGTTCTGTGTTCTTCCAGACAATTTTTGTAATTACGGCGGGTTGACCACAGGATTGGCATGTAATTCCATAATAAGGTTCGATCTGTACACGTACAATATCAAATATCTTGGTAAAAAATTTTTCCATTGAAGAAATATCAACAGGCGTGAGGGTGCCCATTGTGAGAAAAATTGAAAAAGGATTAACATCAATTCCAATGGCTTTCCGGTTTGCTAACACAGTCTCAGCAACTGTGACACCTGAACCACAAAATGGGTCCAAAACAATATCTCCAGGTTTAGAATATTTCTGGATGTAGGATTTCACTACGTTATATGGCTTCCTTGCCCAATATTTGTGAACTAAATACATTGGTGGATGAGTTTTTGCTAAAATTATAGAATCTTTCGGAGTTTCCATATGAGGCTCAGCGAGAATCGATTCCTAATAAACTAAAAAAATCATGATTAATTTACTTTCACATCTATGTCAGAAGAGAGACAAATCCCTCGTATACTAGAGATGAACGAAGAATTAACGCGGGATAATAATGAATTAGCAGAACGTAATCATAAAATCCTTGCATCCCATAAGATTAGGACATTCGATGTTGTTGGAGCTATTGGTGCGGGAAAAACAGCAATTTTAGAGAAAATTGTCGAACATATCTCAAAAGATAAAAATGTATATGTTATCTGCGGGGATGTAACAACACGGATAGATGCGGATCGGATTGAGCAACACGGTGCAAACACAATTCAGATTAACACAGGAAGAGAATGTGCTCTGAATGCTTATCATATCCATAAAGTCATCCAATCATTGCCATTAGAAGAAATCGATGTACTATTTATAGAAAACGTTGGAAATTTGATTTGTCCCAGTGACTTCATTTTGGGTGTTGATAAACGAATTTTGGTGGTATCAATCACTGAAGGAGAACATGTTATCATCAAACACCCTTTACTAGTGAAAATGAGTGAAGTAATTATCATAAATAAAATCGATTTGATGGATGTATTAGGAACAGATCTTGATCGAATGATATCAGATGCTAAACAAATTAATCCCAAAATCAAAGTAATTCCAATGAGTGCAAAGACAAACGAGAATTTTGAAGAGTTGCTTAAAGATTTGGATAATTAAGAGATCCTTATATTGAAAAAATTAATCAATTATGGCTGGATAGGAAAAGTATCGAGAAGGAAAAACAATGTCAACTTTAAAAATTAATGTTAATTTTAATCGTGAGATGAACGGATTAGCTGAAAAACGTGTTAAAGTGGAACTATCGGACCCTGATCAATATTATATTGGCGAATTAACCGGATATGACCTCAATTCGGGTTCCATTGTCCTGAACAACGTGGTTAATGAAGAACAAATGAAATTTTCGAAAATCGTGGTTCATGGAAATATCTGGACGAAAATATTTCAGGAAGAACCCCCATTTCCTATGGAGGAGCTGGGAGAACGTATTTCAAAAATGTTTCCTTCAGGGCAAATTAAGTATCAATCAGAAAGTAATACGATAAGTATTCTAAATGGGAAAATTATAGTATCTGAAAATGGTGTTGAGGGTTCAGGTCCTACAGCTGAGCGCGTCAATCGCATTTTTGAACAATTTTTAGAAGAACTGAAGTGAACTTCCACTTCTATACAATAGTGGATTCTTGCTTCATTGACAAATGCTTTCGTATAGAAAGTCTTCTATCATCTCCACAAGCGTGACTTCCCGTAGTTCCTACGGTAGAGAAAAGTAAAACATCCCTATTTTTTAGTAATTTAATACCTTCTTTAAACAAGTTTTTTGAGGCATTTATATCTCTGTCATGCTTCATTCTACATTTTTTGCACGTCCATCTTCTATCTGAAATATTTAATTCTTCATTTTTCCATCCACATTGGGAACATAATCTACTAGATGGAAACCATTTGTCAATTAGGATGAGATGATTACCCCGTTCATACATTTTATATCGAAGAATTGAGAGAAATTGACCCCAAGAAAAATCTAAGGTGACGGATTTAGATATTCCAGTATTAAATTGTTGAATTCCTTTGATGTTTAAATCTTCTAGTATTATTACTTCATATTCAGTGGCCAAATCTGTTGAGATTTTGTGGGTCCAATCCTTTTTTCGATTATAAATTTTTTTGTATTTTCTAGATAATTTCTGTCTAGCTTTTTCTCGATTAGAAGAGCCTATTTTCTTTCGACTCAATTGTCTATGTAATTTTTTAATCCGATTTTCCTCATTGCGATAAAATCTTGGATTTTTCATTCTAATCAGAGGAGAAATTAAAAAATTTGATAAAGACATATCAAATGATGCAATTTTTGAGATAGAAATTTCTTGTTTTGAAATAACATCTGTGTTTCGTTCTGTTAGAATCGACGCAAAATATTTACCAGTCTTGGTTTTCGAAATGGTCAATTTTCTTATCGCTTCGATAAAAACACGATTATCACGATATTTTATCCAAGTTTTTATCTTCGGTAATTTTATTTGTTTTTGATCGAAATCAATTTTAATATTTTTTGTAATGTTATATGTAGAGTAACTTTGATTGTGTTTACGAGATTTAAACTTAGGATATCCAACTTTTCTTTTTTGCTTAAGACCTTTAAAGAATTTTTTAAACGCGATTGATAAGTTAGCTGTAGAAGTTTGTAGTGCTTTACTGTCGACTTCTTTGAGAAATTCAAATTCAGATTTGTATTGTTTTTCCGTTTTATATTTGTACGAATATAATTGTTCTTTGTCTTGACATAATTTTTGATATACTAGAATTCGTTCATTTAACATTTTATTCCATAGAAACCTACAACATCCGAAGGTTTTATCCAAAATCTCTTGTTGAGATTTATTAGGATATATCCTTATCTTGTAGGCTCTATAGATCTTCATTTTAACCTAAAATATATCTAAGAATATGATTTTAAAAGGTAATACTGTGAAAAGGAAAATCTACTCAAATACATACTAAAAAACTCAAGTAAGAATTTTATTTCTTCTTTTTTTCTTTATACTATGTTACAAGTCTCTGCTCCAGGTCGTGTTTGTTTATTTGGGGAGCATCAAGATTATTTGAAATTATCAGTAATTCCCGCAGCAATCACAAAAAGATGTTACATCCAAGGAGAGATTAATACCGAGGGATTAATCCGCTTAGATGACCGTGTCTATAGAGAAATACTTCAAATCCCCTTGAGCATAGAACACCGTCAAAAAGGTTTTAAATTAGAAGACGGAGATTATCTTAAGGCTGTACTAAACGTCATAATCAAAAATGGCTTTCTACAAAACAAAAATCCGAAATTAGGATTTAGTGGCGTTTTGAGAAATGAAGTCCCACAAAAATCTGGGCTTTCGAGTTCTGCAGCTTTGCTAGTTGCGTTTACGAAACTTGTAGATACGATGTTTCAGCTTAATTTAGATGAGATAGAGCTTGGAACCATTGCGTATAAAGCTGAACATGATGAATTAGGCATTCCTTGTGGACAGATGGATCAATTAGCAGCTTCTATTGGAAATTTATTTCACATGGAATGTGTAGAACCACCCAAGATCAGTAAAATAACTGGTTCTTTACCAGGATTAGTAGTTGGAGATACAATGATTCCTAAATCAACGAATAATGTCCATTCGATACGTGTGAAAGAAATTACTGACGCAATCTCATATCTCAACTCTCAGATAGATTTCAATCTACATTCAACCACTTTTGAGGAAGTAGAAGAAATTCTGCGAAATAAAAATTCTATTTGGTTTAAACGTGTTAGAGCAACATTGAAGAACCGAGATGTCACAAATATTGCGTATAAAGAATTGCAGAAATCTCGTCCTGATCTTCAGCTATTAGGATCACTACTTAACGAGCATCAAGCCTATTTAAGAGATGATTATGAAGTATCTGTTCAAAAAATTGAGGATATGTTAAAAGCTGGAATGAACGCAGGAGCATTAGGAGGAAAACTAACAGGAGCCGGGATGGGGGGGAGTATTATTATGTTAGCTCCTGGAAAACAACAAGAAGTAGCAAAAGCCCTCACAAAAGCTGGAGGCAAAGGGTATATTGTAGATATAGATGAGGGTGCGACCTCAATTATGACTTATTAGATATTCAGTTTGTCAAGAATCGAGTTTAGGGAAAGATCTGTCAAAATATCCTTAAATAGAACCTTTCCGGTTGGAGTAATCAAAAGCGATGATGTAGTCTTTGTGGTATGCTCAAAAAGGTAACCTTGTTCCTTTAGAAAGATTATTTCATCCCAGGCATCGCTAAATATGGTTTTAGATTCTTCTAATGTCAAGTCCCTACCAAATTCTTTCTGGAAACTAAATATCAATCCCATTATACCATACATTTGTGGAGTGAGTTGTTTATCCATCCCACTGGTTGCTAATAGATAATAGACTTCCTGCATAAAGCTTGTTCGAATCAGTTCATAACCAATTTGTTCAAAACGAGAGTTTACCTCACCGATCACGTCCTGAAACAGGTCATCATCGTTTTGAACAAGATTTAACAGATCTTTTTCTTTTATGACTTTTTCGTTTGATTCCAACAGTAATTTACACATTCGTTGAATAATTTGTTCGGAATCATCATTGTTTGCTTCTGTCATTTTTTCACCTAAATAGTTGTAATTACAATATCCTTTTGGTTTATATCTTCAAGAATTGGTTTACTCAATAATATGATAATTTTATGAGAAGGATAATGTGAGAGAAACTCCTTTTTCATAAAAGATATAATATTCTGCAATAATTTTTTTGTGCGTTTAATTTTGTAGTTCGAATCTGAAAACACATGTGTGGTCAACCCAGCATGGGAATTAATTACACACTCAAACATCCACATTATCAGTGCTTTTTCCTCACCCGAGAGATTTTCAAAGGGAGTATTTTTACCATTTCGGATTATTTCAAAATGAATTCCAAATTTTGGAACTTTCTCTTCAGAATTATCAACCAATGGTAGCTTAGAGAGTATAATACGAATTTTTACTGCATCCAACAATGAGTTAATTGAACTTTCAATTGAATTCATAATATTTAAGAACTCGGAAACTTGGGTTTTTGATACAATGGATTCAGGTGCATCAAGAAATTTCAAATTCGAGTGAGA
>JAEOTN010000261.1 GCA_016839865.1 Promethearchaeota archaeon
ACTCACGGAATGGATATTAAACAGAAAACCGAATTCATGGAATATTTGAATATTTACCGGATGCAAGGAAATGCGGTTGTTCTTGTGACTCATGATGTTGAGACAGTAGCAAAATATGCAGAACGAGTAATTGTGATTTCAGAAGGTAATATAATAAAGGATGGGCCTACTCATTCGATTCTCTCAACTCATGAACCATTTATCACTCAAGTTAATTATTTGGCAAAAAATTTTTCGGAACTACCTAATTGGATTCTCACGGCGAAAGAGCTTTTGGAGGTATTGAAAAAATGAAACGCAGCAATATCATGTTCGCATCAATTCTCGTTTTAGGAGCTCTTACGTTTATTACTCCTATTATTTTCAACCAATATATCAATTTAAATGATATTCCAAGTATTGCACTAGTTTTCGTTAGTATAGCATACATTTTCTTGTTTATACTCGGAATGTATTTCAGATTTGAAGAATCGAATGTCTCATCAAAAGAAATTGCGTTAATTGCAATATATAGTGCTTTTGCAGCAGTAGCTCGTATACCATTTATAGGAATACCTAGTGTACAACCTGTTTCCTTCTTAGTTTTATGTGCGGGGTATGTTTTTGGACCTATGGTTGGATTCATTATCGGTGGGAATGTTGCGTTTATTTCTAATATATTCTTTGGTCAAGGGGTATGGACTATATATCAAGTGTTTGCATGGGGATTTTTTGGATTGATAGGAGGGTTATTGGGAAGGAAAAAGAAGAGAATATTGGACAAATGGATATTAGCTTTGCTTGGATTTTTACTGGCATTTGTTTATGGTTGGTTAATGAATATGTGGTCTTGGTTTTTAGTTCGTCCCATCACTTTTGCATCACTTATTGTGGTAAATATACAGAGTATCCCCTTTGATATAGCTCATGCATTAGCGAATTTCATCTTCTTAATTGCATTTGGGGAACAAGTTATCCGAATTTTGTCCCGTTATCAGCAGAGGTTCTTGTATTCTATCAAGCAACCTACTGTAATAGGTGACACATCCATTAAGGAGATCTAAACCTACTATATAACATGGCAGATTTTGCACTTGTTATTCCTGCATTTGATTATATTATTGTGGATCCTACCAAGCGAAAATTTGCTACTTACAAAGAGATAGGATGGGACATAGATTCTATCTCAATGTACTTGAGTAATAAACAAAATCATGAAAGAATTGCAGATTTTATCACAAATACAGTAAGTTTTTCGGCTAGCAGTAGACGAAATAGATTTTATGAAATTTATAATCGTCCCGATATGTTACGACTGGAAGAAGCATATACAGGAGCAATTGAGGGAATTAATCACATATCAGACCATTTTGAGACTTATCTAATTACAGATCGAACAGAAGATTTACGAGAATCTACTTTGGACCATCTAGAAGAAGTGGGATTTCCAATGGATAAAATTCATGTGTATTTTAAAAAAAAACATGAATCTGTCCATAGTTACAAACGAACCGTGTTACGTAAAATCACGATGAAATACCAATCGGGAGTAGCGATAATTACACATCCCAAAGATGGTCAACTTTTTGGATTATATGATTATACTGTATTAGGATTTAACTCAATCAAGGAAGAACATGAATTTGGAAACAGTGCAGAATTTATTTGCCATACATGGCGTCAAATTCAGTCTTCCTTAGAGGAACAATAACTTTAGTTTCTTTTTAAGCATAAATTTTATTTAGTCTTTCAATTAATCCCTAGACTATGGCTTCGGTTTCTTACTTCAAATTTGGGATGCATTTAATGGCACTGAAATTTCGCTTTTCACCAAAGTTTCGCGAAGAAATCTACATTCCAGAAGAAGATTATGCTTTCAATGTGGTAATGAGAATAACTACTCGTTCTGAAGACACTAATATTTACATTAAATTCTACAATGGACGAATGAAAGTCCTAAAACATCATCCAAAACCCGATACCACATTAGTTTACCGAGATAAAGAAACGATGGCATATGCAGCAACTATTTCTGCTGACCAATCCTTAGATATGTTATTATCCGGAGACCTTTACTATATTGGATCTCTATCTCATTTGAGCAAATTTAGTTATTTGTCTACTATTTTTCCTACGAAACCGAAGAAAATACTCTCGAAAAACTTCCCTCCTCCAAGTAAAATTACAGAAGAGCAAGAGAAAATTAAGAAAATCCAGAATCTAGTTCTTGATAAAAAAGTGGATAATACTAAATTTCTGCGAGACCCCTATCTTGGTCGATACAATTTGACTGATTTTCCCCATTTGAAGAAATTAAAAAATGAATGGTTTTCCACTCATGCTCATTTTTGCACAGAAAGGGCTGAGACTCTGACTAAATTCTTTAAGCAAGAGGGATTCGAGAATAAAAAGGATGGAACGGAATGGCAACCAGGGGAACGTCA
>JAEOTN010000262.1 GCA_016839865.1 Promethearchaeota archaeon
GCACCCCCACTCTTATCCGAGTTCATGAACCAGTTATCCCAAGCGTCTCCACTGATGTTTGGGGAGATCCTCTTAAAAGTAGCACTTAATACCTTACCTAATGCACCGGATTTGACCGCCTTATATGTATATTGATATTCGGGCCAGAATCGAATACACATTCCAATCATAAGAAATTTATCTGAATTATTTGCGATGTCAACAATTTCTTTTGCTTCTTGAGAGGTACGTGCTAGTGGTTTTTCACAGATAACATGTTTTCCTGCTTGTAGTGCTTCAGAAATTAGTTTTTTATGTAGATATGTAGGTGCACATATATCTACTACATCAATTTCAGGATTTTTAATGAGTTCAAGAGCGTCTGAGTAAGTTTGTATACTTGACATCTCAACTGATTTACTATTATCTCCATCCCCTATGTTGCCAGAAACTGATGACCAATCTCCTTTCAATTTATTTTCATCGACATCAGCTACTGCAACTACTTCAGACTTGTTATTTTTCTGATAAATGCGGAAATGGGTCGTTCCCATGAATCCTAGACCAATGATTCCTACTTTGACTTTTTTTGACATTCAACATCATGTGTTTTTTCTTCGCGTAATAGCATGAAATTTGTGAATGTAAATAATGTTAAGGAAAATTAAACTTCTGAAATTGCCCTAAATGTCCATTTCTCGAACTTTTAAATAAAAAAATAATGAACGATGTTTAGTCTATCTTCGTCTTCGTTCTGGTTTGTCTTTAAATGTGTTTGCTAACACAGTTTTCTTCCAACCTTTTGGCACTGACCCAGTGTCTGCATAAACGAATAAAGCTGTATTATACACCATGTTAGCAACATTGAATACTAAATTTAAGAGAATTAAGTATACAACCGCTAAAACTATAAATGTAATAAATAGACCAATCATTGGTGTACTGGGTAGGAAGAATACCAACGCTGCTAAACCACCAAAGACAAGTAATCCGAGTAATCCGAATAGGAATCTCATTAATCCCAATCCAAAGTAACGAATAATGGATTCACCCCATGTCTTTTTCAAAGTTTCTACTGATTTTTTGATAGCAGCTTTAGGACCTAAGTCGTAGTATGTTATAGCTGGAACAACGAAAATTGTTGCGATATTCCACATAAAGTTCATAGCCCCTCTAAGGAACTGCAAAATCACTTTTCCTGCAGTCCCCAATTGATTTGCTAGATTTTGGAGAAGTGCCATCAGAACACCCCATAATGCTGAAATTGCAGACCAAGCGGAGATAGTTCCGAATCGCTTGAAACCATATTTAATAGACTGTCCAAGAGTTGCATCTCCTCCTTCAAATCGTGTTTTTGCTGTGTAGCAGGTACATACTCCGAAAAATGTTGAAATCCAAGCTAATCCAAAATAAATAATAAACAACCATAAATAGTATATTGCGTTCCATGTAAACTCAGTAGTAGTACCTTGTAAAAACTGGAGTAGAACTGTTGGGAAAAGGATTGCAAGAGAGAATAAAGCGGAAAAGATACTGCTCAAAATGGGGAACCAAAGAAGTTCCTTATCAGCTCGTATTACAGAAAAACTCAACCGCATTACTTCTCGACTACGTTGAAATGCATTTGTCATTATAATCACTTTACGAACGTATTTGTTCATAAGATGATTATCTTTCATACTTAAGAGTTTGACTACCGTGATATTAATGTCACAGTCCAATAAAATCTACTCAAATTTGTCCGTATGGGTTTTCTTATAGTATCCCGAAAACATAGCATTACAGATTGGTGGAGCACTTTTTCCTGTTTCATCCAAACGGATTTTTACCAGTCGCAATATTTGGTTTAATCCCATAATTATCAATCTATCAACATCATAGATCCAATAGGCATCTAATCTCTTTGTAACAATGGAAAAATCTGTAGGATTTGTGAATACATCGTAACTAAATAGTAAATCCGGAAACGGTGAGAAAGTAAAATAAATTCTAAGTTCATTATCAATCGTAATCCCTTTCCAACTAATGGTTCGTTCTCTCATAGCATTAGATACTAGTTGGGAGGGTTCGCCATTATATACATCTTGAGGAAATTCGTTAGATATAAGAGTAGATGCATAATTCAACAAGATTTCACATAAATGACATAAATCTTCCCCAGAAATCCATGTTACACGGTCACCTGAAAATAAAAACTGCAACTCATATGGATCTCCACCAAATTCTTCATTATCAACTTGCAGTAGCACATGAATCTTAACTTCTGGGAAGAATTCTTTTGTAATCGTCCATGATTCTCCATAGTCCAAATCCTCCAATGATGCATTTATTTGTTGAGATAAATCAACTAGTTCTTTTCGACTCAATTCTTTTAGGTTATCAACATGTTTTTTTCCAATATCCTTAAGATCTTGATAATGAGGGGTTCGAATTCCTTTAATGGCATCAATCTGCTGAATTGTAAAAAACTGCGGAGAATTCATACTTAAACGTATAAATCACTTGAAAAAAAGGTTTCATTCCAAAAAACAGAAAAATTAACAATACTGCTCATGGGTTTGATATGGAAGAATTTGTTTTACTTCCGCTTCTTCTACGGAGATTATTCCAGCCAAATCGTTCAGAAGCATGTGCCAGGCTTTAAGAACTGTTTCAACATCTGCACCCATGGATAGTTTTTGCTTCAAATCTTCTGCAATTTCTTCAATTTCGATAGGTAAAGTTCCAATAGCTTTAGTCGGAATGAATAATAAAAGTGCATAACGCTGGATTCCACCTCTAGCTTTAGAATCCAACACGGATATTTTCTTGATATGAATGATATACTTCACATTGTTTGAATCTTGCAAAAATAAAGCAAGCTCATCCGAACGTGATGAAATAGAATCTTGTAAGATATTATATTGGGTTAAACTACTAAAAGTAGAAAAATCATACGAAACACCTATGAACCGTGGTCCGAGTTTATGATCATAATGAGAACATGCAATTCCTATTTCACTTGGGAAATTAGAATTGTTACTATCATTATTTTCCGATCCCGAGGGTTTAACCTGAGTAATAAATTCCTCAAGCAGGTTCTGGTCCATATTTTTTCGCTTCTTTTTTTGATGTGAGTGATTGTCTCACCCAAACAAAAAGAATGCGATTAGATTCATAAGTTTCCATTATTGAAAAGATTCTAAAAAAGTTTAAAAAAAATTCTTTTTGTCGACTTAGAGATGTCGTTCAAAAATGCGCCAATCCGCTAAAGATGAAAGTATCAGGAGTTTATCTCTTGGTATGCCAAATTCTTTCAGAGATATCTCACCAATAATAATGTTTCTACCACGTGCACCTATTACTTTGAATTTTGATTGGGTTTTTGTGATTTTTTCGAGTATTTTTATGTTCACAATCTCGTCTAATCCAGTTGCTGCTTCTTCATATCCAACGTATTCCTTCTCAAAATAAAACTTTGCAGAGTTTTCTTTTTTATTCCACTTCATCACTAATTGTTTCACATTTTTCGGTGGTTGTGTTATTAACTCTCGCCATTTAAACCGAAATTTATGAATTTCTCTCTCATCAGGGGGGTTCTCGTTTTCGCTCATGCAAGATCTCTCAGATTTCAACTGTAATTTTTATTTAGGTGCATATTTTCGTGAATTTGAATAACCGATTGCCTTTAAAGTCACACCTGAGTTTTCAAAAATGTTTGGATCTAAAACTCGACGACCGTCTATTATGATTGGATTTTTCATTTGCTTAAAATTATTGGGTTTTAATTTCAAAAATTCACTCCATTCAGTAATAAGTATTACTCCTTCCGAATCTTTTAATGCATCCAAAGCAGAATCGCAGTATTTAATCGATGCTTTAGGAGATATTCCTGATTCTTTCTTGAAATTTTCCATTGCGACAGGATCGTATACTTGAAGCTTCGCGCCTTCTTTTAACAACCTTTTTGCAATTTTTATGGAGGGTGCAGATCGAATATCATCCGTCTCTGGTTTAAATGAGAGTCCTAATAAACAAATTTTCTTATCCTTAACCTCTCCAATTTCACTTTTCAACATCTTGATTGGAAAATAAGGTTGATCTTTATTGACCATTAAAGTTCCATCTAGTATCTTTGATTTATATCCTGCACTAATCCCTGCACTAAGGAGGGCTTTGACATCTTTTGGGAAGCAGGATCCACCAAATCCTAATCCTGCATTTAAGTATTTATCACTGATCCGATTATCCATACCCAAAGCTTGTGCTACTACCTTCACATCCACACCAAATATTGAGGATAAATTTGCAATTTCATTGATGAAAGACACTTTGGTCGCTAAGAAGGAATTCGTCGCATATTTGATCATTTCCGCTGTTCGTAAATCACAATTGAGAAAAATATCTTTTCCAATGACGGATGGATGAAAGTCTTGAAATACATTAAAAAACTCTTGATATGAATTATTATCTATAGCACCGATAACAATTTTATCGGGGTTCAGAAAATCATATATTGCTGCGCCTTCTCGTAAAAATTCAGGTGTCATACACACCCCAAAATCCCTTCCTGCCTTTTTCCCTGACTCTTCTTCAATGATTGGTATTACATGAGAATCAGTGGTTCCTGGAATTACAGTACTTTTTACGGAGATAGAATGATAGGAAGTTTTCTTTTTTAGTGCTTTACCGATATTATGGGATGCAGAATGAATCTGAGAAAGATCTATATATCCAGAATCCGATGTCGGAGTACCCACACAAATGAAAGTAATGTCTGAATTGAGAATAGCTTCTTCTGTGTTTGTAGTTGCAGAAATGAGATTGTTTTTCACCCCGGCTTCTAATAGTTCGGGTAATTGGTCTTCATAAATAGGAGCTCTTCCCGCTTTTATCATTTCTACCCTTTTTTCGCTTATATCAACACAAATAACTTGGGTTCCGAGTTTGGCTAGACTAGCTGACAAACAAAGCCCAACATATCCCATTCCGATTACGCTAACCGTTTTCCTCTTACTTTCACTCATTTAATCATCTCTGTAAAACAATACGTACTACAAGTTCAGACAGTTTATGAGCTTTCTAGTACAATTGAGAAAAAAAGGACATTAAGTAAAATATAAAGAGTTATAGTTGAGAAGTTTTCTTTCCTTTACCATTAGGAGTTGGAACTAGGTCGGGATCTTGCTTAACTACAGTTGGTTGGAGATTAATTCTGCCAGAAAAATCCTTAGGACGAGTAAAGATTACTATGAATATACACACAATTCCAAGTACAGCATTTGCTATCCACCATGCTGAAGCATCTCCCGTTTCAGTTATCAACGGCATGGTTTCCATCGTTAAATTCATTAGAGAATGCATTAAAAATGCTGGAACCAAAGATCCCTTGGAATGGTTTTGTTGATATGCTATGATGAAAGTGAATACCAAGTCTGTGACTAGAAAAGCACCTATCGGTAGGGTATTTTGAGGAGCTCCCTCAATAAAGAACGCAGGAATGTGCCATAATCCCCAGATCGCACCCATCATAAGAGCACTGAGCCAACCACCAAATTTTTCTTGTAATTTGGGTAATGCATATCCTCTCCATCCAAATTCTTCCCCTAATGGTCCACCTATAACTAAACCCATTAAAAATGCAATAGGGATTTTCCATGCTTCATTTAAGAGCATGTCGGTAAAAGGTATAGGTACTCCTCGAGCACCGTAGTTAATTGAATGAACTAAAATGATTAATAATGGGTATAGCAGAATCGTAGTAATACCCCACTTGTATCCTCTAAACTGCACAGCCCGTTTTAGTAATTTTCCCATTCCTTTTTTACCTGATTCAATACCAACAAAAATAAAACCCATAATACTTGGTACAAAAGTTGCTACAATTGACAAAATTAAAACTAAAAGTTCGGGAATAGCAGGCAAGAAGAAAGTGCGGAGTAATCCAGGCACCCAGAGAATCCAGGTGATTCCAAAAGTTAAACCGAAAAAGATCCAAATGTCCCATTTTTCGGATAGTTTCTTTCTACTCATAAAGAGGAAATCTTTCTGATTTTATTAATACAATTCAATAACCACGAGTTAGCAAATAGAGAAATTAAGAGTTGGTTAAACTCAACTGTATCTTAGCATATTTATTTCCTTTAAGCAACCATCTTTTTATTCGTGGAGCTAATTTGATGTAAATCCAGAAGGAAAAGAAAAACCCACCAATGAGGAAAAATGGTTCAAAAATTAATAGTATACCTAGTAATAATGAGTCTCCAAACACATTTTCGCGAATAAACAACCATATGTATAAAAATGGAGTTGTGATACCTGCAAATCCTTTTATAATGGATAAGAAATAATTACCAACTCCTCTGACATCCAGTGATTTTGTTAAGATTTTTCCGTCGCTTAACTCTTCCAAATTTGATTTTTTCATAAAAATAATACCTGAATCTTCAAGAAACCATGCAGGAAATATCAACAATATACTGATCGGTGTTAAAATGAGAGCTCCGGCTGCAGATGAAAAGGCTTCAGATCCACCAATTAATTCGATGGAAAACTCAAATAAGATTCGATTTACAGCCATACTTAATGCTATAGCTAATAAAGTAGCGTAAAATCCACGTGATACGAATTCTCCGAAGGTATAATGACTGTCTAATTCCTTAATTCCCATCGGCCATTTCCTAAATTTCATGATGTTTGCAAGATGGACAAATAGAGGAGTTAAGATTGCTGATATAAAAACAAAAATTATTTGTAACACAAGTGGAGCGATAAATAAAATTACTAGATCAAGAGTTAATCTTCCAGGAATAATCTGGGAAACTCCCCAAGGATCATTAGTAATATCTATTATAATATAAATCAAAACTGCAATATATAACAAGAACAATACGAAGAATACCACTGCTCCAATAAGGAATGTATTTTTTTTTTTCTTACGAGAATTTTCTTCTACCATATCAATATCCTATAAAATCAAACGTAATAATATTGACTGAATCAACCCATGCTGATGGATTTTTATAGGGAATTTGCCACAATAATGTTGATGGCTAGGAAGAAAAAAGTATTATACCCCCAATGTCCACGCTGTAACTTGAAAATGCGCATTGTGCTTAATCCCTCAGAAATTGAATTCGAGCCCGGAAGTTTTTATTTAATAGTACATGCACATGGTGATTTAGATAACGATGCCCATGCAGTCATAATTGAAGTTGATAATAATTTTGGGGTGAGGGGACAACTACTTTCAGATATTTTTGAATATACCTATGACATCTAATTTCTCATTAAAGCCTTTTTTCGAATGCCAATAATGCTGCTCCCAACGCACCTGTGATTTGTGGATTTTCAGGAACCAATATTTCAAACCCTAACTCCTTTTCAAGTGCTGCTTTTACTGCTGAATTCCAGGCAACTCCTCCGCAAAATATGAGAGGAGATTTTACATTAATCCTTTTAGCCATTGCACCTACACGTTTTGCAATTGAAATATGAATTCCCATTGCGATATCTTCTTTTTTCGCACCCTGAGCAAATAAGCTAATAACTTCACTTTCTGCAAATACTGTACATGTTGATGACACTTTTTCTGGTGAAGAGGACGATAATGCAACTTCTCCTAAGGCTTGAAGATCAATTTCTAACGCATTGGCCATAACTTCTAAAAATCTCCCAGTTCCTGCTGCACATTTATCATTCATCTGGAAATCAATTACTTTTCCAGTTTGCTTTTGAATAACAATAACTTTTGAATCCTGTCCCCCTATATCTATCACAGAAGACACATTCGGGAAATAATGTTGTACTCCTCGTGCATGTGCGGTTATTTCAGTCACTTTTTCATCAGCAATATCTAATGAATGTCTCCCATAACCTGTGCTAACAATCTTGTCTACTTCCGCTTTCTCAATATTGTTTTTTTCTAATAATTGTGTGAATAATTGATTCCCTACCTCATTAAATTGATATGAGGACCGATCAATCACAAAATCCACTATTCTTCCATCTTTCAATAGAATAATCTTTGTAACAAGGCTTCCAATATCAACACCGACAGTGTACATATGAATTTTACATGGGGGTTAGTGTACAAAAATATTGTGATAGCATGGTGTTTTTCGTTACTTTTTAAGCATGGGATACACAATAATCTTCAAACAACACAAAATTTGTTGGTTGGAACCAACGACAAATAGACTTTCGTGGGTACATTCTATGGAAAAACAACTAAATGAGCTAATCAAGAATTTCATTGACGCAATTGAAAATGTGGATATGATTGCTCTTATTGATCACGATGGATTAGTTCTGATGTCCATGCTGAAGGAAGCTGACGATGATATATTGGGTGCAATTACAGCAGCTTTTGATATTTTTATTGAACGTATGAAGAGAGAATTCAAAGGCTCAGAATTTATCAATATGATGTCATTGGGTGAACGGAAATTCTTCTTTGCTAGCGTCGGAGAAAATGCAATTCTGTCAGTAGTAGCAAATGAAAAAGCGATCGAAAGTGAGATCCGAGTATATAGCGAACTAGCGTTATCCAGAGTAACGCGCATCCTTGCAGGAGAGGAGGGAGTTTCTGTTGAAATCCCAGGTATCATTAAAATAATGAGCAAAATGAAGGTATTTTCAAGATTTCGTGAGGGGAAATTGCCCAAAGGAACATTCACTATCAAAGTAATTCTTTGTGGGGATTATCGGGTAGGAAAAACTTCTCTCATTCGACGATTTGTTAATGATTCTTTCCAACAAAGCTACGTTGCTACTATTGGTGTAGATATATCTAGACGAGAAATGCGTTTCGATGAGAACTGTACAATTAATTTTCTAATATGGGATATTGGAGGGCAATTACACCAGATGACACCTTATCGCAAGCGATTTTACAATGGAGCACATGCTGCATTTTTAATATTTGATAAAACACGCAGAGAGAGTTTCGTTAATATTCAAAAATGGATAGATGATATCGATAAGAAAAATCCTCAAGGCATTCCAAAAATCTTAATTGGTAATAAGAGCGATTTATCGTTCGATATTGAGGTTACAGATGAGGAAATTAAAGACTTCACAAAAGAACTAGGAGTTGAGTTCATTGAAACCTCCGCAAAAACAGGAGAAAATGTTGATCTCGCTTTCAAATATATCGCTTTACAATCAATTTCTTAGTCTTCTTCGTCACGAAATGCTTCAACTATCTCTTTGATTGCATTTTTAATTTTTTCACTAGATTCATGTAATAAGGATTCGATTAGAACTGATTTATCCATAGGTGATATCTCAGTGAAGTAGCTCATCAGTTTTTCTAAGTATATTTTTCGTTCAGTTATTGATTCAGGAATATGGGTTAAAATCTTCTTAATAAGTTGTTTAGTATCTTGAGGTTCTTCAATATCTGAAGATTCTACTTCACCCTTCCTCGATTTTTCCCTACTGATGAAACTATATTGCTGTAGCCTTTCGTAATAATCTTGGGTGATCATGCTGGATCTTGAAGGAATATTTTCATCTGTGAGAATTTTAAGAAGATACAACACCTCGGATTCTATCTTCTTAATGTGACCTTCAATTTTTTCTAATTTAAAATCATCTTGCATTGATACAGTACTGAAACTCAATGAATAAATGCCTTTTGTGTTTGATTGAGGATGATGAAAATAAAACAGATAGATAAAAAGAGATAAGATTTAGTAAACTAATTCAAAATCGTAGATCTGTTGAATTAAGTTTTTCAAAGAATTCTCAAGATGCTCAACAGAGCGAATACCTAAACAGATAATTTTTGAATTTGAGAATAGTAAAAAGGCTCCACCTTCTTCTAAGTCACGAATTATTGCGGCTGGAAATTGCTCAGGTTCATAAATACAATTCATCAACGTGAGACATGCCATTTCTAAATTGATTCGTTTGTTTAAGTTTGTCATAGCAACAAAATTTTGAATAGAAATATCGAACTCAGAATAGCGAATCTTTGCTTTATTAAGGACACGTTCAATTTTCTTCTTGATTTGGGGGATTTGATCTTCACGCTTTAGACCTGTGATAATCATTTTACCATTCTTGAAAATAATCACCGAAACATCTTCAATTTTGAATAATACACAAGGGAATCTATTGAGAGATCGAACTTCAGTGACAGCTTCAATTTTTGTAAAATCAATATCTTCTTCAGTTTTTAATGTAAGAATTCCCAATGCTACGATATTAGTAATTCTATATGTGAATTCAATATCTTGGGATAGTGAATCTTCAACATAAAGTGTAGTATAATCGGAATATTGTTCCATAATGTTACCCTTCAGTTTGTTTGGATTTACGTGATATTACGTAGATATTCTTTTTGTCGGATTTTTGACTCATAATGTTTGGTTTTAGAGTCTTTGTTAGAATAATTACAATGATTCTTATAACACATTTTTAAACCCCTACGATCTCATTTTTTTCATTTAGAGTAGGGGGGATTTCATGAGGTCTTTTAAACACCAATAATTTTGGCACTTTATTTTTGATTATATTATCTGGATATTACATTTCGTCGTCTAGTGTTAGTCTTATGTCGACTTTTGCCGAATAAAGTCGTTCGCTGGAATGCCCATCATAGATACGAAAAATCGTCGAATCGGTGAAATCAAGCCAATTTTTTAATTCTGTAATATGATCTCGACTATTTAAATGCACCTATAATACAGAAATCATCGTGTTAACATGATATTATCTTTTGGAAATAGGAGAATGTAAATGGATCGACAAAAGAGAGAGGACTGCCAAAACCAATTGTGGATCAATATTTTCGGTCTTCAGCTAAAGTGGAAATAAAAATGTCATTCAGCAAGTAATCAAAGAAAGAACATTTTTGTCCTCCTAATCCCTTAAATATCCGTTCCTAATTATCTACATCAACGATATGTGATCCCCCCTCATTCATGTATCGTCGTTCAAAAAATGAACTTCTTTTCTTTTTTTGTCACAAAGAGGACACGGCAACCACCAACAGCTGTGTCCTCTACCCCTTAATTTGAATTTTCGAAATGGTGATCTTAATAGAGAATGATTTATTAATTCCACGAGAATGACACCAAAGAGAGTTTTTCGAAATCCTATCTGGGGACTAGGTTCGTTCCAAGCACTTGCAATGTTCAGAAGGGGGCTTTTTTATACGTTCCTTTCGATTTATATGAGAAATTTTCTTGGATTGAGTGTAACAATGACCACTTTATATGCGACTATCCCCATGATTCTTAGTGTTGTAGGACAGAACCTAATCTGGGGGCCACTATCAGATAAAATTCAAAGACGAAGAACTTTAATTATCATTGGAGAAGTCGTCGCTGGTATATTGTTAACTGTTGTTTGGTTTTTGCATACTCTACCAACTTCTCAAAAAATCTCCGGTTATATTGTAATTGCTGGACTGACTTTTATTGAATTGTTTTGGTCAATGAGCAACATAGGATGGTCAGCTCTGATTAGCGATTTATATCCGTCTAAGAAGCGTTCTAAACTTATGGGGTGGCTTAACTCTATCGGAGGAATTGGTCGAATTATTGGAGCAACAGCAGGTGGATTATTGTATGATCTGAATGGACAACAATATGAAGGATGGGGATTTGAGAAAGGTGCCTTGTTTATGGTAGCATCCGGAATAATGCTGTTATCAACTATTCCTATGATATTTACTCCTGAAGGGGGGAAAAAGAGTAATTTAAATAATGACGGACTGGAACAAGAACCTGACTTGGAAGATAATCCTGTTCTGACCTTGGATAAAAAAATTGTAAGAAAAGTATATTTTGTATTCTTGTTTTCTATGATTTTCATAAATTTCGGTCGTAACTCAATCGCTACGATACAATCTCAATATTTAACACTATCATCCGGATTTTCTGTAGATCCTTTGACTTTAAGTTATATAGCGAATGCTAGGTCCATTGCTGTAATAATTTTTGGTTTAATTACAGGATGGATCTGCAAAAAGATGGGGGAAGATAATGCTTTAGTTATAGGTGCACTTGTCGGTGTAGGATCACTAGTAGTTTACAGCTTGCCTATTGGGCTATATTCAATATATGCTGCCAATATTGGTTTAGGAATTTCTGAATTAGTTATATACGCTGCGTCATATACATATGCTTCAAAATTGATCCCGTTTGAGAAACGTGCACGCCTATTTGCACTTTATAATGCAACTTTCTTTTTATCATGGGGATTATCCGGTACTATAATCATTGGTCCTATTGTAGATTTATTACTCAATAGGGGTTATGCAGAAGTGTTTGCATATCGTATGAGTTTCGTACTCGCAGCAGGGATAACTTTTATCGGATTAAGTATATTTTTTGCGTTAGTTATGTATACTCGAAAAAGGAAAATCAGAAAAGAAATTATTGAATTGTTTTAAATCACTTTTTCTTTACCAGCACTTCATGATTCATACCCTGATAAATCTCAGATGCTTTAACCGACTTCACGTCACTAAAGGATGTTACTTCAACAACAACTTTTTGGGATTTTTTGCTTAGTATATATACGATTTTATCAAAATAGGGTAATTCTACCGCAATTTTCGTTCCTATCAGAATTTCCGGAAGATGTGGCTCTAATATTAACTCATTCTTATAGAAATGTATTCCAAAAACATCTTCAATTAGCATTGTGTTTGCCAACCCAGTCCAACCTACAAAATTTTTAACAGGTTTTCCTCCTAGTGTTATCTGTTTATACAAGTTTCCCTTCTTTCTAGTTAGATCTTCCAAAGTAAATCCATCTGGATCATAAAACTCGTATAAGGATCCTTCATTTCGATATGTTTGAGCTATTCCGTTCACTAATTTAAAAGCCAAATCTCCTGCTAATTGATTCTCTCCATACTTCTGTAAACATTTTATTCCCATATAAGCTGTATTTATCCATACCGGCCCTCTCCACATATCTTTGATGAAATCTGGATAATTACGAGTGACGGTAGGGAACGGAATTAGAGTATTGAAGATAAACTCATCTTTTATATGCCCAATTATTTTGTTTACCTGTTCTGCTTCTGGAATATTAGCGATCATAGGGAAAATTGAAGCGATTGTTGGAATTTTGGTAAGTTCTTTTTTCTGATAATCATAATCGTAATACAAACCAGTTTTCTCATCCCAGAGGTATTTATTAATAAGATGCTTGAGTTCTTCCCGTCGTTTAATATAATATTTCTGATCTTCAATGAATTCGAGTTTCTCAGCGATTTTAGCAAGACAATCATTCTGTAGAACCATCCAAGTATTAAAATCAACTGCCCATATATGGTCGATATTGTACTTGGTTTTCTCGGCTCGATCGGTGAAACGAGGACTATTATCGATACCGGATTCGTATGAATGTTTCCAAACAAATAATCCATTTTTCCGTCGATGCTCATATAAAAATCGGTGAAAACGTGATAATCGTGGGTACAATTTTTCTAGTAGCACGTAATCGTCGTCCATTACAGCCGATTCCAATAATGCCCAAGATAATAGAGGTGGATTCGTTATTTCATAATACGGTCTTTTGCCAAAAGCAATCATTTGTGGAGCTTGTCCTTCATCTGATTGTAATTCTAAGAATGGACGTAATATCTCACGAGCAATTTTTGGATCCCAAATTCTCCAGATTCCGCTAATGAACGCGCTATCCCAGAGGTATGGATGTCCATAAGGACCTCCAGGGATTGCAAATACGGTCTTAATTTTACCAAATGGATGAATAAGGTTCGCATCCAACAGATCATAAATCTTATCGAAAGTTTTCACAATTATCTCAGTGTTCTCTTGGTCCTCTCCATTCATGATAAGAACTTTCGGACGAGCTGCAGGTAAGGGAAAATTTACTGGTGTATCAATTTTTCTTGATCCGATAACAGAAACATATCCTACACCAACAACAATAAATAATTCAACGAAAAAGAGCAGAGTACGGTTTCCTATATTTGCTGGAATCCATGTGTATATATTGAGATACACATACGAGGTGATTATCAAACAGAAACAAGCAAGAAAAGCAAGAAATGGGATGTAACCAAATAATCGGATTAACGTGAATCCTCTGGACTCTTTCAGTTTTGCCATAATTTGGTTCCTAAAATGCAATCGAGTTCTATTAAACATAAAATAAGCTATTCCAATCAAAATTCCAAGAATTATGCTCAATAGTATGATTAAGCCCAGATTATCCATGAAAGAGCAATAATAACACACAAAAAAAAATGTTAGGATATGATAGCAATGTCGTTAGATTTAATGGGAACAATTTGAACATAATAAGTATGTTCTTATTCAAAAAACGAATCAAAGATATATTTGAACCATTTAAAGGAGTCCCAATGGTAAAATTCGCACAAAATGTGAACTTTTTTGGTCAAGAATCAAAAGGACTTGGGCAAGTCCGAGGTAACGGCAGTCTAATATTGACAGATACGGAATTATACTTTGAAATGTGGACTCCTAAACGTTCTCTACGAATTCATCGACATATGATAAAAAAAGTGGAAAATCCTCCACCAAAATGGCATCTCAAAAAAACAAAGAACCGACTATTACTGAAAGTGCATTTTACAAATGATCAAGGTCAAGATGATTCGGCTGCTTGGATTGTACCAGAATTGGATCAATGGATACAACTTCTTAGTGGATTATGAATTTATTTTCATTTCTTTGTTTTTGATTTACTCTTTTTTAACCGCAATAATGCTCTACTTTTATCCCGAATTGCTGCAGCTAATTGTACAGTTTCACTAACTGTAGCACTTAATGGAATATGGAATAATTCGAGGGATTCTCGTATCAAATCATATTTCTCAATATATGGAACGAAGCAAACAAGGGGTTTTGCAGGATGTTTTCTTGCAGTAATAGCTATCCTTCTGCCTACCTGTACGCTGATTTGCGGAGGATATGGAACTACGATACATAAAACTATCTCAACTTTATCCAGCTGCATTAAGTAATCAAGAACACCAACAATATCCGCATCTGTCCCTGCTCCCGTAATATCGATTGGATTACTAAATCCTCCGATATCGGCAACTGTTGGACTGACCCTAGTTCGCATTTCCTTTTTCTCCTCTTCTGTGAATTGAACTAGTTCTAAATCATAATTATGAAGTAAATCAGAACATACAACTCCATGACCACCTGATACAGATAATATTGCTACTTTTCCTGTCAGTGTCTTATCAAGTTTCAGAGGACGTTTTGAGGAAGCAATGACAGAATATGTTTTTACATAGTTTAGAACTTCAGTTTCGGTAATTGGTTGTAAAATCCCAAATTGCTTGAAAGCTGCTTGTGCTATTTTGAAATTTGTGGCAATACTTGCGGTATGAGATTCTATTGCAGATTTACTTGCTTCAGTTGTTCCACCCGAATAAATAACGATATCTTTCGAAGTTTTCTTTGCCGTCTCAAGAAATGCTCTACCTTCTCCTGGATTGAAACCCTCTAAATAAAACGAAATCACGTCTGTTTCTTTATCTCGGGAATAATAATCCAACAAATGAACCTCGTTGATTACAGCTTTATTTCCAATAGATACTGCGGATGATACACCTATCTCACGGGATTCGAATGCGAGGAAAAACTGATCTAAGAGAATTCCTCCTGATTGACTAACAATTGCTACATTCCCACGTGGAGGGTGTACTAGTTTCTCTGACCTTAGAAATATGGAATCAACGTATGGCTTATGGTACACCCCTACACAATTAGGACCTATTAAAGGAATATTACTGTCCAAACATAACTCCATAATCTGGTTTTGAAGACTGATACCTTCTTTCGATCCAGTTTCTGAAAATCCTCCACTGATTAATATTATTCCTTTTACACCTTTATAGATGCATTCTTCAATCGAATAAACAGCAATGTTAGGTTTGACTGCAATGACCGCCAAATCTGGTGTTTCTGGTAGATCCTTAATTTCTCTATAGATCTTTATTCCTTCTAACTCTCCACCTCTTGGATTAATAGCGTAACAGCGGTCTCCTAGGTCCATCTCAAATACATTCTTAAGAAATATAGTAGTTCCGGGATTTACATAATTTTTTGTAGAAACTCCCACAACTACCATGGATTCTGGTTTGAAAATTGGGTCAAGATCAAACTTTACTCCTAATTCTTCCTGTTTTTCGTTGGAGGATTGTTTTTTTCCCATTTTGGATCTGATTCAAGTTTTGAATGGATTCTGTTAAAATTTTTCATATTTTCTTATCAGAATTTCAAAAATTTAGTAAGTATTAAGGGAACCTATTTGCCCATTTTCCGCCAGAAAGCCACTTCCTTTAGGGTGTGGATGAATGGTGGCTTTCATCCTATTATTTTCAAAAATTCCAAGGAGAGTCTCGCTTTAAATAGTCGGATTTATATGAGGAATCCAATAATCATTATTTTTTGTGATCCGATTGCCTGTGAAGATTGACATCGCCTACAAGTTTCGTATCTACCCGAACAAGGAACAAGAGGAAATCTTGAACAAGACGTTTGGGAGCTGTCGATTCTTGTGGAACAAGATGCTTGCAGAGCATAACGAAGTGTACAATCGATTGAAAGACGACAAGGACGCGTTGCATGCCTACAAATACAAGACAGAGAAGCAATACAAGGAAGATTTCGCTTTCTTGAAAGAACCTGATGCCAAGGCGCTCCAGAATGTGAACCGCAACCTTTTCCAAGCGTTCCGGTATTTTTTCAATGGGGTGACTGGAAAACGCCCACGTGTTGGGTATCCTTGCTTCAAATCCAAACACGACAAGCAATCCTACACCACGAACAACATCAACAACAATATCAAGATCGACTTCAAGAAGCGAACTCTCAAGCTCCCAAAGATCAACCCGAGGTTGTCCTACCGGGACGACCGCGTGTTTGACAGGAAAATACGCAAGATCACCGTCTCGAAAACCAAGAGTGGCAAGTATTTTGCGTCAATCTCATTCAAGCGGGAGTTGAGCATCGAAGAAAAAACAATCATTCCGGAAAGCAAGATTGTCGCCTACGACATGAGTTGCAAGGAATTCATGGTCAGTAAGAGTAACCGTTTCCTCAATCCAAGGTTCTATCGCAAGCAGGAGAATAAGCTCAAGAAGCTCCATCGCGAGCATTCACGAAAGCAAAAAGACTCGAGCAATCGAAACAAGGCGCGTGTTAAACTCGCACGTCTCTACGACGAGATCGGCAACCAACGAAACGATTGGCAACATAAGCTTTCCCTGAAGATGGCAAGGGCACACGATGCTATTATTCTTGAAGACCTTAATATCGAGGGGATGAAACGGTTCAACGGAGGTATCGCCAAGACCGTCACACTCGATTTCTCGTGGAGTGAGTTCACACGGATGTTGGACTACAAGATGAAGCGCCGCGGGAAACATCTTGTGAAAGTCGATCGATTCTACCCCTCGTCCAAGCTCTGTTTCAACTGCGGTTACAAACATGACGAGTTACAGCTTTCAGATCGTGAATGGACATGCCCCGACTGTGGGATGCATCATGAACGGGACGAGAACGCTTCCAAAACTATCGAAAAAGAAGGAAAACGCATCTTGCGAGAAGAACACACCATTACACTCATCACATCATCTACCGTGGGGACCACGGGAAGTCACGCTTCTGAAGATCGTGTAAGACCTATCATTAAACGGGCAGTGGTCGATGAAAGAAGAATCCAGGCCCTTTAGGGCGTGGTAGTTCAAGATAACTCAGATCATTACTAAATATAAAACACAATCACCCACCCAAATAGTTATAGATTTTTTTTTTGATTAAAATCATGAAATTCGTATGATATTAGGGAACCTTTTTACGTTGACTCAGTTCATAACTTAATATAATTCACAATTGTGAACAACTATGGAAGATGAAAAACAAGGACCGTTGATATTGTGGTGGAATAGTGATGCGGGATCATTTGATCCAACCGACGCAAAAACAGATGGGATTTTTCTCGAGCGTAACGACGAAAATAAATTGTGGTTATTTAGCTATAGTCCAGGAACTGGTTTGATAGCACGCAGAACTGCTCTACGAAGAGCTAACGAAATTTCAAAGGTCGGATATGTTCATCCACAATCCAAAATGAGGACAGGCATTGAATATATTCTAAAAGAATTAGAAGATCCATATGCTAATTTACCCGATAGCATAAAACAAGCACAACGGGAATGGTACCAACGCAAGGAAGAATAAAATATAAAAAATTACTCAGATTTTTCGTCATTATATCTATCAATTTCTGTTCCTAAGAGATATCCTTGCTTTTTATATCGCTCCTCAAGCATGGGTGCTAAACGAGAGAATACTCCTTCATAATTTTTTATTGGTCTTCCTGGAGATCCTGAATAAAATTTCTTAGGTTTCTTGCTTTTCCAATCTTTAATTCCAGCTGATCGCGGCAATAATGCAGCACCTTTTTCAAGGTGAACGCCTGGACCAACTATTGTATGAGGAAAAACGGAGGCACGTTCATCGATTGTTATCTTCTTAATCGTTAAATTACCAAAAATCGAGTCCACTACATGACTAGCAGTTGCACTACCTGGATAATAAGTTGCGCCATCTTTAATTGATGTAAACTCTAAACCAGGGATCGTATCCATCAATGTAACATCTTTACCTATACGATTTCCGAAGCCAATGCGAGTTAAAGCTCGGTGAAGCAACCAAGGAAAAGGAGATTTTGATGCAAGCCAGACTGGGAATTTTATGATGTAGCCTCGGTCATGATAATATTTCAAGTGTTCATCCTCCACGTTTCCTTTTGTAAATGTACGATGAAAAACTCCCTCAACAGGGGGTGACTTTTTTCTCCAATAGCGTGTGACTATAGCTGCAAATTCGATTACAAGAAAGATCCACAGCAATATTGCACCAATGAGGTATACGGGGAAGAAAATCCAGGCCAAATACCATGGAATTCCAATTAATTGTGTTAGTGGATAATAATAAGCGACGAGAAAAAATGATGGATACAACGGTAATGTGAAGCCGAGGAAATTGAGAAAGAAATACTTGAGAAGGGGGAGTTGAACACTTTGTTGTCGTTGTTCCGTCATTGAAATAATTATTCCTTGTTTCCTATTTCAATCCTCGTCTTAACTTTGGTTCATGGGATATGGTAACAAAATTTTTATCAGAGCAATTGAGATCTCTAATCACTATTTTAAACAAATTTTAAGTGATAATTATGGGAAAATTTGAAGGTAAATCCGTATTTTTAACCGGTGGATCAACTGGTATAGGTAGACAAACTGCTCTAGATTTTGCACGAGAGGGTGCTAAGGTCACCATTTTTGATATTAATGAAGAAGGCGGTAATAAAACTGCAGAAGATTGTAAAGCTGCTGGAGCTGCAAAGACTCTCTTTGTGAAGGGAGATGTTAGCAATTACGAAAGTGTAGACGGAGCAGTCCAAAAAGCATTTGAAGAAATGGGAACTGTAGACATCTTGATTAATAGCGCAGGTGTCCTACGAGACAACATGATTCATAAAATGCCAGAGAAGGACTGGGATTTCGTAATTGCGATAAATCTGAAAGGAGTATTCTTGGCTATTCAAGCTTGTGCAAAAAGATGGGTTATGAAATGCAAAGAAATGGGTAAATTACGACCAAATGAATACCCTGATCGTCGTATTATAAATATTAGTTCCATGGCTGCAACAGGGAACATTGGTCAAATGAATTATGCAGCATCTAAAGC